>NZ_JBJNRJ010000019.1:59228-76755 GCF_046233715.1 Trujillonella humicola
GTGGCGGTGGGCCACCCCGGGGCGGGGGCCCGGCGGGGCCACCCCCCCGCCCCCGCCCCCGCCGCCGGCGCCGGCGCCGCCTGACCGGTCCCCCTCGACGAGATCTGCACACTCGTCGCCATCGGCGGCTGATGGTGACGAGTGTGCAGATCTCGCGCGGCCGGGTCAGCCGTCGAGCATCACGCGGCGGAGCTCCTCGGCGTCCTGGGCCACCTGCTCCAGCACCGGGCCGACGGCGTCCTCCCGCACCTGGCCCCCGGTGAGCTGCGCGACGTCCACCGGCGCGTAGCCGGGCTGGGTCAGCCGGGCGGCGATCTCGAACGCCGCCCGGAGCAGCGCGCCGTCGGCCGAGGCGCGGTCGTCGGCCGCGGTCAGCGGGCCGACCATGGTGTGCGGGAAGCCCCACTGCTCCAGGGCCACGCCGGTCAGCCGCGTGCCCGAGATGCCGTACCGGCGCACCTCGGCGGCGCGCCGGCCGGCGAAGGTGGCCTCCCCGGCCAGCAGCTCGCGGTAGCCGTCGGGATCGTTGTGGTGCAGCAGCGCGACGCCGACCTGGGCCAGCAGGCCCAGGCAGAGGCTGTCCTGCGGCCGCTCCCCGAAGCGGGGCGCGAGCAGCGAGGCGGCCAGGGCGACGCTGGTCGTGCCCACCCAGAAGTCCTCCGGCAGCCGCGACTCGTCGTCGAGGTCGGTGAGGGCGACCGTGGCCATGGTGCGCACCGTGGTGAAGCCGACGACGGTCACCGCGAACTGCAGCGAGGTCACGCGGCCGCGCATGCCGAAGTAGGCGCTGTTGGCCAGCTTCATCACCCGGCTGGCCAGCGCCACGTCGGCGGCGAGGATGTCGGCCAGGACCCTCGCGCTGGTGTCGTCGGAGTTGGCCACCGACACGATCTGCGCCGCCACCGGCTTCTGCGCGGCCATGGTGTCGATGCTGGCCAGGACCTGCTCGAGGTCGAAGGCGGGGACGGGGCTCAGCTGCGGGGCGGTCACGTCGGCTCCGGGGAGGTCACGGGCGGTCGGGGGCGGTTCGCCTGCATCGCGTACCAGGCTGCTGCTCGGGCGCCGCTGAGCGGCTGGGCCAGGCCGAAGCCCTGCAGGTAGGTGGCGCCCAGGCCGGCCAGGGTCACGGCGGTCTGGATGTCCTCCACGCCCTCGGCGACGGTGCTCAGCCCGAGGCTGCCGGCCAGCGCGATGACGGCCGTGGCGATCTCGGCGTGACCGCCGGCCAGCTCGGCGACGAAGGACCGGTCGACCTTCAGGCAGTCCACCGGCAGGTGCCGCAGGTAGGCCAGCGAGGAGTACCCGGTGCCGAAGTCGTCGATGGCCAGGTGCACGCCCAGGTCGCGCAGCTGCTGGAGGACGGCGCGGGCGGAGCCGGGATCCTTCATGAGCGCCGACTCGGTGATCTCGATGGAGAGGCGCGAGGGGCTCAGCTCGTGCCGCTCGAGCGCGGCGACGACGAGGGCGTGCAGGTTGCCGTCCAGCTGCAGCGCGGAGACGTTCACGTTGGCCCGCCGGGGGGCGTCGGGCCCGAGCAGGCGGTCCCACTCGACGAGCTGGCGGCAGGTCTCGTCGAGGACGAGCGAGCCCAGGGGCCCGATGAGGCCGCTCTCCTCGGCCAGGGGCACGAACAGCACCGGGCTGATCGGCCCCCGGTCGGCGTGCTGCCAGCGGGCCAGCGCCTCCACGGCGGCCGAGCTGCCGTCGGCGGTGCTGAAGATCGGCTGGTACAGCAGCGTGATCTCCCGCCGCTCGATGGCGTCGCGCAGGTCGGCGACCAGCCGCAGCTTGTCCCGGGCCCCGGCACGCGCCGCGTGGTCGAGGACGGTGATCCGCCCCTTCCCCGCGTTCTTCGCCTGGTACATCGCGATGTCGCAGTCGCGGATGAGCTCCTCGGCGCTCCCGTGCTCCTCGGCCTGCACGGTCACCCCGATGCTGGCGTGCGGCCGCACGTCCACGCCGCCGATGCCCACCGGATCGGCGAGGACGCCGCCGATGCGCTCGGCGAGGGCCACGGCGTCGTCGGTGTCGACGTCCTCGCAGACGACGACGAACTCGTCCCCGCCGAACCGGGCGACGAGGTCACCGGGTCGGGCGACGGCGCGCAGCCGGCGGGCCACCTCGACGAGCAGCTCGTCGCCGGCGGCGTGGCCCAGGGAGTCGTTGACCACCTTGAAGTTGTCGAGGTCGAGGAAGAGGCAGGCCAGGCCCCTCTGCCCGCGGACGAAGCGTTCGGCCACGTGCTGGGCCAGCAGCGTGCGGTTGGGCAGCCCGGTCAGCGGGTCGTGGTTGGCCTGGTGGGCCAGGCGCGCCTCGAAGGCCAGCCGCTCGGTGATGTCCTCGATGGTGCCGACGAAGCCGGCCCCGACGCCGGGGGTGAACAGGTGCGCGAAGCGGATGACGGTCCGCCGCTCGCCGCCGTCGCGCTGCAGCAACCGGGCGTGGGCCTCGCCGTCCCCGCCGCCGAGGACGACGGCGACCTGCTCGATGACGTGGTCGAGGTCGTCGGGGTGGATGCAGGCCATCCAGCCGGTGCCCAGCAGCTGCTCGGACTGCTGGCCGACCAGCCCGCAGAAGGCGTCGTTGACGTGCGCCAGCCGCATGCCCTGCTCGGACAGCAGCGTCGGGATCGGCGAGCGCTCGGTGAGCGTCGCGAAGCGCCGCTCGTGGGCGTCGGCGGTCGCGCGCAGTGCGCGCTCCTGCTCGTTGTCGGCCGGGACGACCCGCAGGGTCCACATCCGGCCGGTCGGCGTCGGCGTGCACAGGACGACGCACTCGGTGTAGACCCCGCTGGCGGTGCGGACCGGCAGGCTCATCCGGGCGGTCCGCTCCCGGCGCAGCAGCAGCTTGAGCTCGCCGCCGCGCAGCGAGGGCAGCAGCTGGGCGACGGCGAGCTCCCGCAGGTCCTCCTGTGCGTACCCGAGGAGGTGCACGGCCCCCTCGTTGCCCCAGGTGACCCGTGGGACGTTCCCCGACATCTCGGCGACGAGCAGGGCCAGGTGCGTGCTGACCGCGGCGCCGTAGAAGACCGAAGACACGACCTCCGGGGCGACGCGCGCGTCGGCGGTCACCGTCGGGATGGGTGTCACGGTCCTCCCTCCGTCCTGCTGTTCACGTTCGGTGCGGCCGGTCTGCTCCCGCCCACCCCTCGGTGTACGGCCGGCGGCCCCGCGGACTGGACCCCGGCGCGCCCCCGACCACCCCGACGGGGGAGGGCCGGGGCCCGGCCGTGCCGGTCGTCACAGGTCCCGTGGCGGTGCGTCCGCGCCCCGGCTGGTAGGAAATCCCGGACGGACCCCCCGTCCCGCGCGGCCTCCCCGCCCCCAGGCCCTCCCGGCAGCGCCGCCGACCGACCTGCACTGGAGTGCGCGTGCTCATCGGAGTCCCCCGCGAGACGTCCCCCGGCGAGACGCGGGTGGCCGCCACCCCGGCCACCGTCCGGCAGCTGCTGGGGCTGGGCCACGAGGTGGTGGTGGAGTCCGGTGCGGGCGCGGCGTCGTCGTTCCCCGACGTGGAGTACGTGGCCGCCGGTGCCCGGATCGGGACGGCGGGGCAGGCGTGGGGCGCCGACCTGGTGCTGCACGTGGCCAAGCCGTCGACGACGGAGCTGGACGCGCTGCGGGAGGGCGGGGTGCTGGTCAGCCTGCTGTCCCCGGCGCTGGACCCGGAGCTGGTGGCGGCGCTGGCGGCCCGGCCGGTGACGGCGCTGGCGATGGACGCGGTCCCGCGGATCTCCCGGGCGCAGTCGCTGGACGTGCTGTCCTCGATGGCCAACATCGCCGGCTACCGGGCGGTGATCGAGGCCGCGCACGCCTTCGGCCGGTTCTTCACCGGCCAGGTGACCGCGGCGGGCAAGGTGCCGCCGGCCAAGGTGCTCGTCGCCGGTGCCGGTGTGGCGGGGCTTGCGGCGATCGGCGCCGCCTCCAGCCTGGGCGCGATCGTGCGGGCCACCGACGTCCGCCCGGAGGTGGCCGACCAGATCGCCTCCCTGGGCGGGCAGTACGTCGGCGTGCCCGCCGACCAGCCGGCCGAGGGAGCCCGGCCCGGCGGCGGCACCGGGTACGCGTCGGTCACCTCGGCCGACTACGACGCCCGCGCGGCGGTGATGTACGCCGAGCAGTGCCGCGACGTCGACATCGTCATCACCACCGCGCTCATCCCCGGCCGCGCGGCGCCGCGGCTGATCACCGCCGACATGGTGGCCTCGATGAAGCCGGGCTCGGTGATCGTGGACATGGCCGCCGCGCAGGGCGGCAACGTGGAGGGCTCGGTGGCCGACCAGGTGGTGACGACGCCGGGCGGGGTGACGATCATCGGCTACACCGACCTGCCCGGCCGGCTGCCCGCGCAGGCCTCCCAGCTGTACGGCACCAACCTGGTGAACCTGGTCAAGCTCCTGACCCCGGGCAAGGACGGCGTCCTCGTCCTGGACCTCGACGACGTCGTCGTCCGGGCGATGACCGTCGTCCGGAACGGGGAGGTGCTGTGGCCCCCGCCACCGGTGGCCGTCTCCGCCGCCCCCGTGGCGACCGCGCCGCCACCGCCACCCCCGGTCCGGCCGGAGAAGACGGCGATGACCCCGGCGCGGCGGGGCGCGCTGGTCGGGCTCGCCGCGGCGCTGCTGTTCGCAGCGACCGCGTTCGCCCCGAACCAGCTGGTGGGCAACCTGACGGTGTTCGCGCTGTCGGTGGTGGTCGGGTTCTACGTGATCGGGCACGTGCACCACGCCCTGCACACCCCGCTGATGAGCGTCACCAACGCGATCTCCGGGATCATCGTGGTCGGCGCGCTGCTGCAGCTGGGCCACGTCTCCGGCGTGGTGACGGTGCTGGCGTTCGTCGCGGTGCTGATCGCCTCGATCAACGTGTTCGGCGGCTTCGCCGTCACCCGCCGGATGCTGGGCATGTTCACCCGCGGCGGCACCGGCGGCACGGCACGGGCGGGGGCGACCCGATGACCCTCCTCGGCGCCGCCTCGGCGGCCTACCTGGTCGCCGGCCTGCTGTTCGTGCTGTCCCTGGCCGGCCTGAGCAAGCACGAGACGGCCCGGGCCGGCAACGCCTACGGCATCGCCGGCATGGCCCTGGCGCTGATCGCCACCGTGGCCCTGGCCGCCGCGGACCTGCAGGCCGCCGCCATCGTGGCGATTCTGGTGGCCATGGCCACCGGCGCGGTGATCGGCCTGTGGCGGGCCCGCCGGGTGGAGATGACCGGCATCCCCGAGCTGATCGCGCTGCTGCACTCCTTCGTCGGCCTGGCCGCGGTGCTGGTCGGCTGGAACGGCTACCTCTCGGTCGAGGGCGCCCCACCCGGGCAGGCCGAGATCCTCGCCCTGGCGGTGGAGATCCACTCCGCCGAGGTCGCCATCGGCGTGTTCATCGGCGCGGTCACCTTCACCGGCTCGATCGTCGCCTTCCTCAAGCTGTCGGCCCGCATCTCGGCCAACCCGCTGGTGCTGCCCGGCAAGAACGCGCTCAACCTCGGCGCGCTGGCCGCCTTCGCCGTGCTGACCGTCGTGTTCGTCATCAGCCCGAACCTGCCGGTGCTGGCGGTGCTCACCGCACTCGCCCTGGCCCTGGGCTGGCACCTGGTCGCCTCGATCGGTGGCGGCGACATGCCCGTCGTGGTCTCGATGCTCAACAGCTACTCGGGCTGGGCCGCCGCCGCGGCCGGGTTCCTGCTCGACAACGACCTGCTGATCATCACCGGCGCGCTGGTCGGGGCCTCGGGCGCCTACCTGTCCTACATCATGTGCCAGGCGATGAACCGCTCCTTCCTGTCGGTCATCGCCGGCGGCTTCGGCACCGAGGGCACCACGGCCTCCGGCGGCGACGACGACGGCGAGCACACCGAGATCACCCCCGACGAGGTCGCCGAACTGCTCGCCGAGGCCAAGTCGGTGGTCATCACCCCCGGCTACGGCATGGCCGTCGCGCACGCCCAGGGCCTGGTCGCCGACCTCACCCGGCAGCTGACCGACCGCGGCGTCGACGTCCGCTTCGGCATCCACCCCGTCGCCGGCCGCCTCCCCGGCCACATGAACGTGCTGCTGGCCGAGGCCAAGGTCCCCTACGACGTCGTCCTGGAGATGGACGAGATCAACGACGACCTCGCCACCACCGACGTCGTCCTGGTCATCGGCGCCAACGACACCGTCAACCCCGCCGCCCAGGACGACCCCGGCAGCCCCATCGCCGGCATGCCCGTCCTGCGCGTCTGGGAGGCCGGGCGGGTCGTCGTCTTCAAACGCTCCATGAACACCGGCTACGCCGGCGTGCAGAACCCGCTGTTCTTCCGCGAGAACACCCGCATGCTCTTCGGCGACGCCCGCGAGCGCGTCGAGGACATCCTCAAGGCGCTCTGATGACCGCTCCCGGCCCCGGCGGCCTCCTCGTCAGCCCCGCGTGGCTCATCGGCGGGCTGCGCAACGTCCCCGGCTACCTGGCCACCGACCGCCGAGGGCTGACCTTCGCGAGCGACGAGCCGGTCTTCGACGTGCCGCTGCGGCAGGTCACCGACGTCTCGTGGCCCTGGTGGTGGTTCGGCGGCGGCGTGAAGCTGACCGCGGCCGGGCAGCGGTGGAAGATCACCTTCGTGCGCCCCAGCGGCATGCCGCCGCCGCACCCCTCGATGCTCGCCGCGGGGGTCGGCGTGTTCACGCTGCTCGGCGGCGCCGCCGCGACGGTCCACGACGTCCAGGCCCTGCGTGGCCTGGCCGACATCGGCACCGGGCGGGCCGCGGGCCGGCTGTGGCGCGAGGTGCTGCCCGGCTGACGGCTCCACGAGCGCCCGGCCGGCGGCAGGCCGACGGCGGGCCGGCTTGCGCCACCCCGCCCGGACGCCGACCGTGGCCGGGTGGACCCCTTCCGACTGCCGCGCATCCCCGGGCTGTCTGACCTCGTGTCGCTGCTGCAGACGCAGACCGAGGCGCTGGCCTCGCTGCCGCGCACGCTGACCGACCTCAACGGCGCCGTCCGCGAGCTCATCACGGCCACCCGGACGGCGACCGCCGCGATCGCCTCGGCGCAGCGCACGGCCGAGCGGCTGGAGGCGCTGGTCGAGGAGCTGGAGGAACCGGTGCGGGCGTTGCGCCCGGGGCTGATCCGGGTCGGGAAGGTCCTGGACGACCCGGTGGTCGACACGCTGCCCGACAGCCTGCGCCGGCTCTCCGACGACCTGCTGCCGATCGTGTCGGGGCTGCGTTCGGCCCAGTCGCGGGTGGAGGCCGTCACCGGCCTGCTGCGCCCCCGGCGGGGTCGGGAGGGCGACTGAGCACGAACGCGAAGGGCTCGTCCAGCCCGCGCATGTCCATGAGACCGAGCAGCGTGCGCGCGTCGACCCTTCGGAACACGTCCACGACGGGCAGCGCGTCGTAGACGATCGCGGCCGTCACCGCCCCGCGGTGGGCGACGGCACGGACCCGGGCACCGGGCCGGCGGGCGTGCAGCAGCGGCCGCACCGCGCGGAAGGCGACCCGCGCCGCACGGGTCCGCGCCGGCCCCGGCGCGTGCCGCAGCAGCCCGAGCGGGACGGGCCACGGCGTGACCGGCCGCGGCACGCCGCGGCGGCCGGCGAACAGCAGCGGGTGCACCGTCTCGAGGTCGACCACGTCCTTGCCCCACCAGCGGTGCAGCGTCAGCAGGCCGTCCAGCCGGCTGCCCGTGGGCAGCTCGGCGCCCCGCCAGCGGCCCAGCAGGGCCTCGGGGGGCACCGGCTGGAGCGTGTCGAACAGGGCCAGGACCCCCGCCGCCGAGGTCACCGGCGGAGCCCGTCGGGGAGCCGGGTCGCCCCGTCGGTGCGGGCGGCGGCCGCCTGCGGCCGGGTCAGGAAGAGCGCCCCGCGCAGGTCCGCCCGGCGCAGGTCGGCACCCCGCAGGTCCGCACCGAGCAGGTCCGCCCCGCGCAGATCGGCCCCGCGCAGATCCGCCCCGATCAGGAGCGCTCCGCGCAGGCAGCCGGCCCGCAGGTCGGCGCCGCGCAGGTCCGCCCCCGCCAGGTCGCGGCCCGAGCGGTCCCGGCGGGGGCCGGGCAGCACCGCCCGCACGAGCTCGCTGGTCTCGCGCAGCAGCGGCCCGGCGTCCCGGCGCAGCGCCGTCGTGTCCAGCCCCGCCAGCTCGGCGGCGCCGGCACCGCGCAGGCCCCGCACGCGCTCGCGGGCGGCGGCCAGCCGGGGCCGCAGCGGCTCGGCGGCGGGCCGGGCCAGGGCCTCGGCCAGGTACCAGAGCAGTTCCGACAGCCGCCGCACGGCATCGAGGACGGCGAGCGCCTCGGGCTCGCCCCGCGGATCCCGGCCGGCGTAGGTCACCTGCACGACCTGCTGGCCCGCGCCGAAGCAGTCGAAGGCTCCGCAGCCCGGGAACCCGCGCGCGGGCAGCTCGGCGTGGATCGTGCAGCGGTCGTCGCCGGCGAGGTTCGGGCAGGGCCGCCCGGCCGGCTTGTCGATCGCGAAGTCCGCCGAGGCGGCGAACGGCGGCAGGACGCAGCACAGCGCCGCGCACCGCGCGCAGTCGGCGTGCAGGAGGGCCCGGTCGTCGTCCGGGGACGACCCGGCCGTCTCCGGGATGCCGGTCAGGCGACCGGGCCCTCGAACGTGACCAGGACGCCCTCGACCCCGCCGGGTCCGATGCGGCCCTCCACCTCGACCTCGTACTCGTGCCCTCCGGCCATCCCACGCCTCCTCGCCGCTCCGGGGCGCGCGCACCCCGGCCCGCAGTCTCCCCCGGTCAGCGCGCCGGGGGTGGTGTCTCCTCGTCGGCCGCCGTCCCCGCGGCCGGGGGCCGCACCAGGTCGGCCACGGCGCCCTCCAGGCGTGCCCACGTGGCGGACCACTCGACCAGCGGGTCGAGCACCCGCTCGAACACCGCGAGCTGCTCGTCGAAGGCCTGCAGCTGGGCGACCATGCCGGCGATGAGCTGCCGCTGCCCGCGCACCGCCTGGTCGATCGCCCGCAGCTGGGCCGCCGACATCGCTCCGGGCGGCGAGGGCAGCCGGGGCAGGGAGAGCCCGCCCGGCACGGCGCCCGCGGCCAGGCTGCGGGCCCGCTCGGTGAAGATCCGGAGCTGGGTCACGAACTCCTCGACCGACCGCGGCACCCGGTTGCCCCCCGACGACTCGTGCTCGGTCACCGCGCTCCCCTCCGACCCGGCCGGCGCGGGTCTCCACCGGCCAGTCTCCCCCGGCCGCGGCGCCGTCGCGCCAGGTCCGGGGTCGTGCCGGTGGAGCTCGGTCTCAGCGGCGCTTCCCCGCCAGCCTGGTGACGGCGGCCAGCAGCCTCCCGTAGCCGCCGGGTGCGATCCGCACGAGCACGTCGGGGATCTTCGCGCTGGCGCCGATGAGCAGTCGCGGCCGCCGCCGCTCGACCGCGTCGACGATCAGCTCGGCGGCCTCGTCGGCGGGGAAGGTGAGCAGCCGGGCGAAGTCGGCCTTGCCCCGCGCGGCCTCCTCGGGGTCGACGCCGCCGGCCACGCGAGCGGTCTCGGCGATGCGGGTCCGGATGCCGCCGGGGTGGACGCTCGTGACGCCCACGCAGGTGCCGCTGCCGTCCTCGGCGAGCTCGTGCCGCAGCGCCTCGGTGAACCCGCGGACGGCGAACTTGCTCGACGCGTACGCGACCTGCCCGGCCGGGGCCATGAGCCCGAACAGGCTGCTCAGGTTGACCACGTGCGAGCCCGGGTGGGCCTTCAGCGTGGGCAGGAACGCCTTGGTCAGGCGGACGACGGCGCGGAAGTTGACCTCCATGACCCAGTCGAACTCGTCGAGGGTCACCTGGTCGAAGCGGCCGCCGAGGGCCACGCCGGCGTTGTTGACCAGCAGCGTGACGTCCGGGTGGGCGGCGACCAGCTCGTCGGCGACGCGCTGCGTGGCGACGGGGTCGGCCAGGTCGACGACGGCGGTGGCCACCGAGACGCCGGGGTGCGCCGAGCGCACGGCCGCCGCCACGCCGGCCAGCCGCTCGGCGTCCCGGTCGACGAGCACCAGGTCGCTGCCGCGGGCGGCCAGCAGCGGCGCGAGGGCGGCGCCGATGCCGCTGGCCGCGCCGGTCACGACCGCCGTCCCCCCGGCGAAGCGGTAGGCGTCCATCAGGCCGCCGCCTGCAGGTGGGCCGGCTGCGCGCGGGAGAAGCGGATGCCCTCGTCGTCGACGGGGGACCGGCGGAAGAGCAGCCGGTCCCGCAGGTAGTTCTGGTGCAGCTTCCACGGTGCCCGCCCTCCCTGCTTGGGCAGGGCGGTGAGGCTGCGCTGCACGTAGCCGGAGGTGAGCCCGAGGAACGGCTCGCGGACCGGGTCGGCGGGGGCCAGCGGGGTGGCGACGTCGTAGCCGTGCCGCTCCATGTGCGCCAGCAGCCGGGTGACGTGGCGGGCGACCAGGTCGGCCTTCAGCGTCCACGCGGCGTTGGTGTAGCCGATGGTCATCGTGAAGTTGGGGACGCCGGACACCATCATCCCCTTGTACGAGACGGTCTCGGACAGCTCGACGGGCGCGCCGTCGACGGCGAGGGTCATGCCGCCGATCGGCAGCAGGTTGAGGCCGGTGGCGGTCACGATCACGTCGGCGTCCAGGTGCTGCCCCGACTCCAGGACGATCCCGGTCTCGTCGAAGCGGGCGATCCGGTCGGTGACGATGGACGCCTGCCCCCGGCGGACCGCCCGGAACAGGTCGCCGTCAGGGACGACGCACAGCCGCTGGTCCCACGGGTCGTAGGGCGGGGTGAAGTGCGTGTCCACGTCGAAGCCCTCGGGCAGCTGCCGGCGCTGCTCCTTCTTGAGGAACGCCTTCATCGCCGCGGGCCGCCGCCGGGCGAACTGGTAGGAGGCCATGGACACGAGCAGGCTCTTCCAGCGGACCACCGGGTAGACGAGCCGCTCGGGCAGGAAGCGGCGCAGCGCCGCGGCCAGCGGGTCGCGTCCGGGGAGGGAGACGACGTAGGTGGGCGTGCGCTGCAGCATCGTCACGTGCGCGGCCCGCGGGGCCAGGCTCGGCACGAGGGTGACCGCCGTGGCGCCGCTGCCGATGACGACGACCCGCTTGCCGCCGACGTCGAGGTCCTCGGGCCAGTGCTGCGGGTGGACGATCTGCCCGCGGAAGGTCTCGGCGCCCTCGAAGCGGGGGCTGAACCCCTCGTCGTAGCGGTAGTAGCCGGAGCACACCGACAGCCACGAGCAGGTGAGGGTCAGCCGCTCGCCGGTGTCGGTGCGCCGCGCGGTGACGGTCCACCGCGCGTCCTCCGAGGACCACTGCGCGTCCAGCACCTCGCAGCGGTAGCGGATCTTGTCGGCCACGCCGTACTCGCGCGCGGTCTCCTCGATGTAGCGGCGGATCGAGGGGCCGTCGGCGATCGCCTGCGGATCGGTCCACGGCCGGAAGGAGTAGCCGAGCGTGTACATGTCGGAGTCCGACCGGATCCCGGGGTAGCGGAACAGGTCCCACGTGCCGCCCAGCGCCTCACGGGCCTCGAGCACCGCGTAGGTGGTGCCGGGCCGCTCGTCCTCCAGGTGGCAGGCGGCGCCGATGCCGGACAGACCGGCCCCGACGATCAGGACGTCGACGTGCTCTGGCGTCTGCGCAGTCATGGGGCTCCCGCTCTCCTCGTCCGTCCGCGCCATCGTGCACCGCGCCGACGGCGTTGTCGACGCGGTGTCGAGAGGATCAACGACGTGTCGGCCGATCGGTTGCGGCGGTCACGCGGGGACGTCGTCGGCGCCGTAGATCGTGCGCAGCCAGACGGTCAGGAGGACCTCGAGCAGGGTGTCCTCGGCCAGGGCCGGCTGCTGCCCCGCGATCGACGTCTGGATGACCCGCTCGTTCATCCAGTTCAGCGCCACGGCGAGGTCGCGGGCCGGCGGACCGGGCGGCGCAGCACCCCTCGCCCGCTCGGCCTCGATGGCGGCGGCGGTCTCGGCCACGAAGCCCTCCATCACCGACGACCACAGCGACTGCACCTCGGGGCTCGCGGCCAGGAGCTCGGTCGCGGCGGCGGTCAGCGCGCGGTGGTCGCGGAAGGTGTCGCGCACGGTGACCAGCGCCGCCCGCCACGCGGCGCGCGCGCCCGCGGCACCGGCCAGCGCGGCCGAGCGGGCCGCCTGCGCCTCGCCGACGACGCGGTCGAGCAGCGCGAGGACGACCGCCTCCTTGGAGGCGAAGTAGAAGTAGAACGTCGACCGGGAGATGCCCGCGCCGCGGGCGAGGTCGTCCACCGAGATGTCGGCCAGCGGACGCTCTTCCAGCAACCGCTCCGCGGTGGCGAGCAACGCCCGCTCCCGGTCGTCACCCGAGGGCCGGCGGACCCGGCGGCCGCGGCCGGGGCCGCCGTCGGCACCCGTGGCGTCGACGGGGCGGGGGGAGGACATAGGTCCGCACGCTAGCCGGTGTCGAGGGAGTCGACGCCCTGTCGAGCAGAAGCGCCTCGATCAGGGCAGGCGCCACACCCTCGTCCGGCGCACCCCCGGCCCCTCGGTCTCGGCGATCTCGTGCACCGCCGCCTCGACCAGCCGCTCGACCGGGAGGTAGGGCCGCCCGGGGTCGCCGACGTACACCTCGCAGCCGGCCGCCCGGGCGCGCCCGAGGAAGGGCAGCACCCGCTCGGTCATCACCCGGTCGTAGCAGACGTCCCCGGCCAGGACGACGTCCACCGGCGGCACCGGATGGGCGAGGACGTCACCCAGCACGCCGATCCCGGGGACGCCGTTGAGCCCGGCGTTGACCCCGATCGCCGTGCGGCTGAACGGGTCGACGTCACTGGCCAGCACCCGTGCCGCCCCGGCCAGGGCGGCCGCGATCGCCACCAGCCCGCTGCCGGCGCCGAGGTCGAGCACCCGGCGGCCGGCCACGACCGCCGGGTCGTCGAGGACGAACCGGGCCAGCGCCTGGCCGCCGGGCCACGCCGCCGCCCAGAACGGCGGGGCGTCCCCCGCTCCCCCGGCGCGCACCTCCATCGCCTCCCACAGGGCGACGACGTCCTCGGCCACGTGCAGCCGCACCTCCGGCACCGACGACGGGCGGCGGACCGCCGTGTGCGCGCGGACGAAGCTCGAGGGGATCACACCGGCCATCGTGTCCCGCCGCTCCGGCCCCCCTCGCGGGGAGCAAGAGGAAGGGCCCCCGTGCCCCCCACCACTCGCAGGCTCGCGGCGGAACCCTGCACGAGGTCCTAGTACCAGCCGGTGGACTGCGAGTGCGCCCAGGCGCCGCAGGGGCTGCCGTACCGGTTGCCGATGTAGATCAGCCCCGCGTCGATCTGGCGGTAGCCGTCGCTTGTCTTGGCGATGCCGGTGCCGGCCCACGTGGAGTCGAGGAACTGGGCGATGCCGTAGGCGGTGCTGGTCGGGTTCTGCGCGTTCGGGTTCCAGCCGCTCTCGCGCCCCCAGAGCCGCTCGAGGCAGGAGAACTCCGAGGCGCTGCCCACCTGGGCCAGCGCGTAGTCCTTGAACGAGCCCCGCGGCGCACCCTGCGAGGCGGACGGCGACGAGGACGGCGAGGAGGAGGACGAGGACGGCGCAGGCGCGGGGGCGCTGGCCGGCGGCCGCGCGGCGGCCTGCGCGGCCTCGGCGGCGGCCTGCGCCTCGGCGGCGGCCTGCGCCTCGGCGGCGGCCTGGGCCTCGGCGGCGGCGCGGGCGGCGGCCTCGGCGGCGGCGGCCTCGGCGGCCAACCGGTCGAGCTCGGCCTGGTCGGCGGCCTGCTGGGCCTCCGCGGCGGTGATCGCCGAGGTGCCCCGCTCCGAGCGGGAGGCGGCGAGGTCGCCGAGGCCGGACAGGTCCGGCGCGGCGGCCGCGGCGGGGTCGATGCCCAGCGCCTGGGCCACGCTCACCGTCTCGCTGACGGGCACGGCCTGCTCCGCCTCGGCGGTGGCCGGGGCCTCGCCGGTGACGACGACGCTGACCAGGACACCGCCGGCGGCCGCGGCGGCCAGCAGCAGGCCGGGACGGCGGGAGCGCAGCGGGGAGCGGAAGCGGCGGAATCGGGTGGTGTGCTGCGAGGACATGCGGGGAGGACTCCAGGGAGAGGGCGCACGCGCGACACCGGCCCCCTCGCGAGGGGGCGCCGGGCGGTGCTGTGTGTCGTCGGAGGTTCCCGGGGCGCTGTGGGCGCCGTGTCCGGGGCGGGGCGGGTGCGGGCGGTTACGCGATCGGGCGGCGGAACCGGCGGCACCTGCGGGCCGCGGGAGCCCGGAGGCGGGGCATGCGGGAACTCTCCGTTCCTTCCGTGGCCGCCTACCGAGTTAGCTGACGGGTTCGGGCGGGAAGAAGCCCTACCCGGGCACCGACGACGGTCGGCGCGCGGGATTCACCCCAGGACTGCGGTGGGTCCCCGGCTCGCTCCCGCGGCTGCGGTCGCGACTCGGCGGCGTCCGGCCGAACTCCCCGGGTGGGGACGAGAGGACCGACCGGACGGAGGACACGGTAGGCGCCGTTACCGGCCCGTGACAATGCCGGACGCCGATTCCGGTCCGTGACGAGCATCGCCCCACCCGTCCCGGCAGCCCTCGGCAGGTGCGCGAGGACGACGCTGCGTCACCGGCCCCCGGCCCGGTCCCGGCCCGCACAGGAGGCCGGCCGGCCCGTCGGCCGGCCCGGGACGACCCGGTCAGGAGGCGACGGGGTGGCGGCCGTCCCCGAGGACGAGGAGGTCCGCCGAGGAGCCTCCACCCACGGAGGACAGCACGTCCTCGAGCTGCCCGGTCAGCCGGCGCAGGGACTGGCGCGCCTCGTCCCGCTGGCGGCGCAGGTCGTCGACCTCCGCCTGCGCCCCGGCCAGGCGGGTGGCCGCGGCGGCCTCCGCCGACTCGCGGTCCCGGCGGGCGCGCGCGTCGTCCTCCTCGCGCTGCTCCCGGGCCTGCGCGAGCAGCGCCGCGGCCTCCTCCCGCGCGGCGGCGAGGACCAGGGCGGCCTGCTGGCGCAGGCCCCGGGCCTCCACCCGGGCGGTGTCGCGCTCGGCGACCGCGGCGGTGCGCATGGCCTCGACCTTCTCCAGCCGCGCCTGCGCCTCCTGGCGGGCCTCGGCGGCCATCCGCTGCGCCTCCTCCAGCGCCCCGGCGGTCAGGGCCTCGGCCTCCTCGGCCGCGCGGGCGAGGACCTCCTCGGCCAGCCCGCGCCCCTCGGCGGTCTCCCGTTCGCGGTGGAGCTGGGACAGCCGGCAGCGGGCGCTCTGCAGTTCGGCGGAGCAGGCCGCGTAGCGGCTGAGCAGGTGGTCGGCCTCGCGGCGGGCCAGCGCGATCTCCGCCTCCGCCCAGGCGACGTAGTTGTCCACCTGGAGGCGGTCGTAGCCGCGCAGCGCCCCGGAGAACGTGGGTGCCGTGCTCAGCAGACCGTCGAGGCCGCCCGGCGCCCGGAGCTCACCCTCGCCGGGAACGACGTCCCCCGCCTGCGCCTGGCTCCGCTGGAACATCGGCTCCCCCTCGGTCCTCGGCCGCACCGCTCCGGGCGGTGACTGCACGTTCCCAGACCTGGGCACGCCGCTCGCGCGCGCGGCGGATGACGGTTGGATGACACCGGCGTCGTTCCACCGGCCGTGCGGGACCGGCTACGCGGCGCTGTCGTCAGGTCACGGGCGGGTCACGCTCGGGACGGCGCGGGGCCGGGCCCTGCCGGACCCGGCCCCGCTGCCTCGGTGCGGCCGGCGTCGGTCAGAGCGCTCCACCGGTCATCGGCCGGATCATCGACTCCTGGGTGCAGGTGGCCACGAGCCGGCCGTCCTCGGTGAAGACCTCGCCGACGCCGAACGCGCGCCCACCGCCGGTGTGGGTGCTCCGCAGCGCGTACAGCAGCCACTCCCCCGCGGCGACGTCGTCGTGGAAGTACAGCGCGTGGCTCAGCACGCCGGTCGACAGGGAGCGGTGGGCCAGGCTCAGGCCGACCCCCTCGTGCGGGCGCATGGCGGCGCCGATGAAGGAGTTGGTGCTGGCCCAGGTGAGCAGCGCCTGGGAGATGTCCCGCTCGGTGCGGTCGGTGGCCCAGCGCGACCAGTACTGGAGCTCGGGCGGCCCGACGAGCGCGGGGTCCACGACGTCGACGCCGCCGACGGTGCGCTGCTCGTGGCCCTCCAGCCAGCTCTGCTGGGCCGGGGCGTCGTCCGGGCGGCCGAGGGCCGGCGGCTCGGCGCCGTGCCGGATGACGTCGGGCTCGTCGGCGCCCAGCAGCAGCAGCGACCGGGCCAGCCGCCGCTCGCCCTGGCTGACCGTGACCGAGAGGCTGGCCAGGGACCGGCCCTCGTGGAACCGCTCGACGTCGAGGGTCACCGGCCGGTCGGCCCGACCGGTGCGGGCGAAGGTCGAGTGCACCGAGGTGACGCGCTTGCCGGTGGCCTCGGCGGAGGCGGCGACGATCGCCTGGGCGATCATCTGGGCGCCGGCGACGACCGGGCCCTCGGTGGCCAGGCAGCGGCCCTCGTAGCGCCCGTCCCCGGTCCGTTCCAGCTCGAGCACCCGGAGCACGCCCTCGACGGTCGGGCGGGTCTGCTCGGCCGTTCCGCTCGCGCCGTCGCTCACGAGGAGGCCCCGTTCCCGGCGGCCTTCTGCGCCTGGATGGTGCCCTGGATGCCGTCCTCCGGCCGGGCGCCGGGGTAGCCGTCGTCGTGGACGGTCGACCAGTGGGCGTGGTTGAGCTCGTGCAGGGTGAAGCACGCCTTGAGCGCGTTCTGGAAGCCCATGTTGTCGACCGACTGGTTGACCGACTCCTTGATCAGCAGCGCGGTCACCGTGGGCAGGGCGGCGATCCGCCGGGCCAGGGCGAGCGTGCCCTCGGCGAGCTCCTCGCGCGGGTGCACCTTGCTGACCATGCCGAGGGCGTGGGCCTCGCGGGCGTCGATGGAGTCGCCGGTGAGCAGCAGCTCCTTGGTCTTGCGGGGGCCGAACTCCCACGGGTGGGCGAAGTACTCCACGCCGCACATGCCCAGCCGCTGCCCGACGACGTCGGAGAACTGCGTGTCCTCGGCGGCGACGATGAGGTCGCAGGCCCACATCAGCATCAGCCCGGCCGACATCACGTTGCCGTGCACCTCGGCGATGGTGATCTTGCGGATGTCGCGCCAGCGGCGGGTGTTCTGGAAGTAGTAGTGCCACTCCTGCAGGAACAGCTTCTCCGGGCCGAGCCGGGTGCCGCCGTCGATCCGCATCGTCGGGTGCTGGTCGGGCCCCGGCGTCCACTCGGCGATCGACTGCTTGGAGCCGGTGTCGTGCCCGGCGGAGAACATCGTCCCCTCGGCGCCCAGGACGATGACCCGCACCTGGTCGTCCATCTCGGCGGCGCGGAAGGCCTCGTCGAGCTCGACGAGCATGCCGCGGTTCTGGGCGTTGCGCTGCCGCGGCCGGTCGAGGTTGATCCGGACGATCGCGCCGTCGTCGTAGGACTCGGTGGTGATGAACTGGTACTCCGCCATGCGGGTGCCGCCTCTCGCGCCCGGCGTCCCCGCCGGGATCGGTCCGATATGGGGTGCCTTCGGGTGGTGCGGACGCGCGCCGGGGGGGGGGGGGGGGGGGGGGGGGGGCGGCGGGCCGCGCGCCCCGCCCGGCCCGCCGGCGCCCGCCCCCCCCCCCCC
>NZ_JBJNRJ010000001.1:0-64893 GCF_046233715.1 Trujillonella humicola
GCTGCGCTACTTCACCCTCGACGGCACCGACCACGAGTCCCACCGCGAGCAGGCGCGCATGATCCGCCGCTACATCGCCTGGCGGAACGGCCACGTCACGGACCCGAAGCTCCGCAAGGTCATCAAGCGGGCCTCAACCATCAAGCGGGCGAAGGTTGCCTGACCCGGCACTAGCTGCACGGCCGGCGTGCGGCGGGCCACCCCGTCGCACGTCGGGCGGCCCGCGCGCCGCGCGCGGAGCCGGCGGCGGGGGACACGGGGCACGCGATGCCCGGACCGGCGCACTGCGCCGAGCGGTCCGGCCGGAATGAGGTCCGGCCGGCCGGGGTTGGCGCGGGGCGTGCGCGTAGAGGTGTGGAGCGACGTCGTCTGTCCCTGGTGCTACATCGGCAAGCGGCGGCTGGAGACCGCACTCGAGCGGTTCCCGCACCGCGACGAGGTCGAGGTCGTGTGGCGCTCCTTCCAGCTCGACCCGACGGTGCCCGAGGGGGAGACGCACCCCACGCTGCCCGCGCTGGCCGCCAAGTACGGCCGCAGCGTCGAGGAGATGCGCGGCATGATGCGGCACGTCGAGGAGACCGCCGCCGGGGAGGGCCTGAGTTACACCCTGGCCGACGGCGTCAGCGGCAACACGCTGCTCGCCCACGAGCTGCTGCACCTGGCCGCTGCGCACGGGCTGCAGGCGGTGGTGAAGGAGCGGCTGCTGCACGCGTACTTCGAGCAGGCGCGCTCGGTCTTCGACGTCGACTCGCTGGTCGCCCTGGCGGTCGAGGTGGGGCTCGACGAGGCCGAGGTCCGCGCCGCGCTGACCGACCACCGGTACCGCGCGGCCGTGCAGGAGGACGTCGCGACGGCGCGGGCGCTGGGCGCCACCGGCGTGCCGTTCTTCGTCGTCGACCGCCGCTACGGGGCCTCCGGCGCCCAGCCCGCGGAGCTGCTCCTGCAGGTGCTCGAGCGGGCCTGGGCCGACGCGCAGCCGCTGCGGACCGTCCCCGCCGCCGAGGGCTGCGCGGGGGACGGCTGCACCGTCTGAGTCGCCGGCGAGGGACCGGCCCGGCGAGGCCCCGCTTACCCCCGGTGAGCAGGGCCTCCTGTCGTCAGCGGGTCGCCGGGCCGCCCTGATCGGTGCCCGAGAGCTGCCGCAGGAGCTCGTGGCACCGCCTGGCGCGGGCCGAGTCCTGCTCCATGACCTCGCGGAAGAAGCTCGCGACGTCGTCCAGGCCCGCGTTCTCCGCGTCGCGCACGTACTGGCCGTAGTCGTGCCCCGCCTTGAGCGAGTGGTACTGGACCGAGATCAGGTCGTACGTGACGTCCTCGAAACCGGTCTCACCCGTGGCCATGGCGTCCTCCCGTCCCGTCGTCGGATGTGACGCAGCTCGCGTTCCCCCGGTGGGCCGGCGTGAAACGGACCGGTCCGTCCGGTCGTCAGGACATGCCGCCGGCGGTCTCCCCGCCGTCGGTGAGCGGACCACCGGCGAGGTCCTCACCGAGCGGGTCCCCGCCCGCCGAGTCCCCGGAGGCCGCCCCGGCGGGAGCGATCGGAGCGGTGGCGCCATCACCGGGGGTTGCCCCGCCGGTCACGTTCCCGCCGCCGGCGTCGTCGGCCTCGTCCCGTCCCGCCGTGAGCTCGTCCTCGCCGCTGGCGGAGGGGTCGTCGGCGGCCGAGGCGAGGTCGTCGCCCTGGCCGTGGGCGCCGGGGTCGGCCTGCAGGGTGCGCGGGTCGTTGAGCGGGTCGGGCACGTCGGGATCGGTGACGGTCATGGGCGGCTGCCTTCCCCCGACCCGGCTGCGGCAATCGCGCCCGAACGTGTCAGCGATGTGTTACACATCGAGGGTGCAGGCGCTCGCGGCCCTGGCCGACCCGACCCGGCGGGAGATCGTCGCGCTCCTGGCCGGAGGCGAGGTGGCGGCCGGTGAGCTCGCCCGCCGGTTCCCGGTGAGCCGGCCGGCCGTCAGCCGGCACCTGCGCGTCCTGCGGGAGGCCGGCCTGGTCCGGGCCCGCGTCCAGGGACGGCGGCACCTGTAC
The DNA here is from genome assembly GCF_046233715.1 of Trujillonella humicola. Taxonomy (NCBI): domain Bacteria; kingdom Bacillati; phylum Actinomycetota; class Actinomycetes; order Geodermatophilales; family Geodermatophilaceae; genus Trujillonella; species Trujillonella humicola. Next base: position 2,027 of record NZ_JBJNRJ010000001.1, read on the forward strand.
GCGCTGGACCCCGGGCCGCTGCGCGAGATCGACGCCTGGCTGGAGCCCTACCGCGACCTCTGGGCGCGGCGGCTGGACGCGCTGGACACCGAGATCGCCCGCGGACGGCGGGCGGCGACCCGGGAGGAGACCCGATGACCGCAGTCCCCGGCGACCGGCGCGGAGAGATCACGACCGATCCCGACGGGCGGCGCCGCCTGGTCTTCCGCCGCTCGTGGCCGGACCCGGCCGCGGGCGTGTGGGCCGCGCTCACCGAACCCGAGCGCTCGGCCCGGTGGATCGGCCGGTACGACGGTCCGCACGGCCCCGGCGCCGAGGGCACGTTCACCATGACCGCCGAGGAGGGCGCCCCCCGGTCGGGCCTGCGCATCGTCGAGTGCGAGCCGCCCCGGCGGCTGGTGGTGCAGTTCCTCGACGAGATGGGGTGGCGGATCGAGGTGGACCTGGCCGAGGACGACGGGACGACGACGCTGACCTTCCAGCAGGTGCTCGACGGCGACCTCGGCGCCGCGGACGTCGCGGCCGGCTGGCACTGGTACCTGGACCGGCTGCACGCGGTCCTCACCGGTGGGGAGTTCCCGGCGGACTGGGACGCCTTCGTCGCCGCCGTCGGGCCGGGGTACTCCACGGCGGGCTGACGGCGTGGCCGCCGCCGTCCGGCGGCCCGGGCGCGGCCGTTGGGTTAGCGTGGCGGAGGTCCCTCCCCTTCCCTGACCACGACGGGCTCCTGCTCCTGTGTCTCCCTACCTGCACGTCTTGCGGACGCCGCATGCCGTGCCGATGGTCCTGGCGGCGTTCATCGGCCGGCTGCCGCTGTCGATGGTGGGCCTCGGCTGCGTCCTGCTGATCGCGAGCGAGACGGGCTCGTACGCCTTCGGTGGCGCCGTCGCCGCCGTCGGTGCGGTCAGCACGGCCGCGGTCGGGCCGCTGCTCGGGCGGCTGGCCGACACCATCGGCCAGCGCCGGACGCTGCTGCCGGTGACGGCGGTCTTCGCCGCCTCGGGAGCCTTCTTCCTCGCCGCGGTCAAGCGGGACTGGCCCACCTGGACCGTCTTCGTCTTCGCCGGCCTGGCCGGAGCGTGCATCCCGCCGGTCGCGTCGATGATCCGGGTCCGCTGGACGCACCTGCTGCGCGGCACCAACCGGCTGCCGGCGGCGCTGGCCATGGAGTCCGTCGTCGACGAGTTCGTCTTCATCGTCGGCCCCGTGCTGGTCACGTTCCTGTCCACGACCGGGCACGCCACGTCGGGGGTGGTCACCGCCTTCGTCCTCGCGATCGTCGGCAGCCTGCTGTTCGCGGCGCAGGGCCGCACCGAGCCGCCGCCGCACGGCCACGTGAGCCGCAGCGGGCCGTCGGCGATCCGGACCCCGGGCATCCGGGTGCTCTTCGTGGTCGGGGCCGCGGTCGGCGCCATCCTAGGCTGCCTGGAGATCGCCCTCGTGGCGTTCGCCGACGAGGTCGGCAGGATGTCGCTGTCCGGGGTGCTCATCGCCGGCCTCGCCGTCGGCTCGATGGCCAGCGGGATCGGCTGGGGCACCGTGCACTGGCGGTCCCCGCTGCGCCTGCGCCTGGTCGTGGCGCTGTCGGCCCTCACCGTGCTCGTCGTGCCGCTGCTCTTCATCGGCGACGTCTGGCTCATGCTGCCGTTCGTCATGATCGCCGGCATCGCCGTGTCGCCGTCGCTGATCAGCTCCTTCACCCTGGCCGAGCTGCTCGTGCCGCGCTCGGCGATCACCGAGGCGTTCACCTGGATCGGCACGGCGCTGGGCCTGGGCGTGGCCGTCGGTGCCTCGCTGGCCGGCCTGATCGTCGACGTGCAGGGCGCCAACGCCTCGCTGCTGGTCGCGGTCGTCGCGGCCGGGGTGGCCGCCGTCGTCGTCGGCGCCTGCCAACGGGTGCTCGAGGTGCCCGCCCAGAACGCCGAGGCGGAGAAGGTGATGGCCGGATGAGCGACCCGGACCGCCCGGCCGGGGCCCGGACGGTCGACGAGCTGCTCGCCGAGGCCCGCAGCCGGCTCCGCCGGGTGGAGCCGCGGGAGGCCGCTGCCCGCGCGGCGGCCGGCGCGGTGCTCGTCGACACCCGGCCGGCCTCCCAGCGGGACCGCGACGGGGCGGTCCCCGGCGCGCTGGTGATCGAGCGCAACCACCTCGAGTGGCGGTTCGACCCCGCCAGCGACGCCCGGGTGCCCGAGGCCACCGGCTACGACGTCGAGGTCGTCGTGCTCTGCGACGAGGGGTACTCCTCCAGCCTCGCCGCCGACTCGTTGCGGGCCCTGGGCCTGCACCGCGCCACCGACGTGATCGGTGGGTTCCAGGCGTGGAAGGCCGCCGGGCTGCCGGTCATCCGCGGCGAGTGAGCCGGCGGTGAGCTCCCGCCGCCCCGTGGCCGCGCCGCACCTCGGTCGGCGGGGTGCACGGCCGTGACCCGGCCCCGTCCCGCCGCCGGGGGCGGGCGCCGCCTGGGGGTGGCTCCCGAGCGGCTGGGCCGGTGGCTGGACGGCGTCGCCGAGCGGCACGGGGCCTTCACGGCAGTGTCGGCCGAGGGCGACGCCCTGCAGGTGGTCTGCGCCGACGGCACCGCGGTCACCCTGCGGGCGCCCTTCGGGTGGACGCCGCAGCCGCCGCTGCTGGCCGCCTTCGGCGCGGCGGCCCGCCGTCCCGCCCGGGTGGCCGTGCTGCTGGTGCGCCGTGGGCGGTGGGCGGTGGGGGTCTTCGACGGGTCCGGGCTGGTCGCCTCCAAGGTCGACGGCCGGCTGGTGCAGGGCCGGACGGCGGCCGGCGGCTGGTCGCAGCAGCGCTTCGCCCGCCGCCGGGACAACCAGACCGCCGCGGTGGTGGCCGCGGCCGCCGACACCGCCGCCCGCGTGCTGCTGCCGCACGCCGGGGGTCTGGTCGCGCTGGTGCCCGGCGGCGACCGCGGGCTGGTCGACGACGTGCTGTCCGACCCCCGGCTGCGCCCGCTCGCCGATCTCCCGCGCACCACCCCGGTCGAGGTCGGGGAGCCGACCAAGGCCGTGCTGCTGGACACCCCGGAGCAGTTCCGCGCCGTCGACGTCCACATCGTCGAGCCCGGGGAAGCGCACGGGGCCGGCTGAGGCGGGACGGCACCGAGCCGGGGCGGCTCGATCTAGGGGTGCAGCACCAGGCGGATCGGGTCGCCCTCCTTGCGGGCGAGCCGCTCGACGCCCCGGGCGGCGTCCGCCAGGGGCAGGGTGCCCGAGATCGACCGGGAGAGGTCCAGCCGGCCGTGCCGGACCAGCCGCACGAGCTGCTCCACGTGCTGGGGCTCGGACCCGTAGTGGCCGAGGATGCGCTGGCCGAAGTAGCTGAACTGGGTGCCGTTGCGGATGGTCAGCGGCTGGTCGGTCAGGCCGACGAGCACCAGGCCGCCGTCCCGTTCCAGGCAGCGCACGGCCTGCTCGCGCACCGGCGCGACGCCGGCGAAGTCGAACGCGTGGGCCAGGCCGGCTCCGCCGGTGAGCTCGCGGACCCGGGCGGCGACGTCCTCGGACGGGTCCAGCGCCGCGTCCGCGCCGAAGGCCAGCGCGCGCTCCCGGGCGGCCGCCACCGGGTCGACGGCGACGATCGGCGCCGCCCCGGCGAGCCGTAGCAGCTGCACCGCGTGCGCGCCGAGCCCGCCGATGCCCCACACCCCCACCGGCTCCCCGGCGCGGACGCCGGCCGTCCGGACGATCGACGCCCACGGCGTGGAGACGGCGTCGGGCACGATGCAGGCCTGCTCGAAGGGCATGTCGTCGGGGATCGGCACCAGGGTCGGCACGGTGGCCAGCGCGTACTCGGCCCAGCCGTCGTCGTAGTCGACGCCGCGGGTGTGGATCCAGCCGCCGATCTCCTCGCCGGCCTGCACGGTCACCCGCCGGCCGACGGCGGTGCCGGTGACGCCCTCGCCGAGCCCGGCGACCTCGCCGGCGACCTCGTGGCCGAGCGTGACCTCCTCCCCGGCGAGGAACAGCGGGGAGAGCTGGCCCTCGATCAGGTGGACGTCGGACAGGCAGATCCCGGCGGCGCGGACCCGGATCAGCACCTGGCCGGGCCCCGGCGCGGGCCGGGGCACCTCGCGCACCGCGAACTCCCTCGTGCGCACGTTCAACCGGCCGGCGAGCATCGTGTCGGACATGCAGTGCTCCTCCCCTCGCGGACCGGGCACCACACCTGGGACCCGGTCGCCGAGCGTCGTGCTCCGGTCGCACACCGCATCCTCCCGACCGTCCCGCGTGCCCCCGCGCGGCGCGGGTGGTTGTGGCCGCCCGTCGACTCTGTTTCGGTGTGCCGTCGGCAGGAGGGAGGACCGCACCCCGGAGGGAGGACCATGGACCGGCGCGTGCGGCTCCGCATCCTGCTCAGGCTCGCCGCCGCGATCGTCGCGACCGGGGCGCTGGTCGCCGGCCTCCTGTTCCCCTGGGTCGGCGGGCCCGCGCTGCTGGCCTCTCAGTCGACGGGCCTGCTCGGCGACATCCCGGTCGAGCTCACCGACCGGACGCCGCCGGGCAACACCGTGCTGCTGGCCGCGGACGGCGAGCCCATCACGTACTTCTACGAGGAGAACCGCCAGCCGGTCGCGCCGGACCAGATCGCCGAGGTGATGCAGCACGCCATCGTCGCGATCGAGGACTCGCGCTTCTACGAGCACCGCGGCCTGGACGTGCAGGGCACGCTGCGGGCGCTGATCCGCAACATCACCGCCGGCGAGGTCGCCGAGGGCGGGTCGACGCTCACCCAGCAGCTGGTCAAGCAGACCCTGCTGCAGACCGCCGACACCCCCGAGGAGCGGGTGGCGGCCACCGAGCAGACCGTCGGCCGCAAGCTGCGGGAGGCCCGGCTGGCCCTGGCGCTGGAGGACGAGTACGGCAAGGAGGAGATCCTCACCCGCTACCTCAACATCGTGTACTTCGGGCAGAACGCCTACGGCGTGCAGCCGGCCGCGCGGGCGTTCTTCGGGGTCGACGCCTCCGCGCTGACGCTCCCGCAGGCCGCCCTGCTCGCCGGCCTGGTGCAGAGCCCGACGAACGACGACCCCTTCACCCGTCCCGAGCGCGCCACGCAGCGGCGCAACGTGGTGCTGTCCCGGATGGCCGCCCAGGGCTACGTGACGCCGGAGGAGGCCGCGCAGGCCCAGGCCGCCCCGCTCGGGCTCGCCCCCGCGCCGGCGCCGCGCCGCGGTTGCGCGGAAGCGAGCGTCGGGGCGTTCGTCTGCGACTTCGTGCAGCGCTACCTGATCCAGGAGCTGGGTCTCACCCAGGAGCAGCTGGACAACGGCGGGTACGTCATCCGGACGACCCTGGACCCCGAGCTGCAGCGCGCCGGGGACGCCGCCGTCCTGGCCACCCTCCCGATGGGCGATCCCCTGGCGGCCATGTTCACCGCCGTCGAGCCCGGCACCGGCCACCTGCTCGCGATGAGCGTGAACCGCGTCTTCGGCTACGACCAGTCCGACCCGGCGCAGGAGTCCTACAACCTCAACGTCGCCCCCAGCCAGGGCTCGGGGTCGACCTACAAGGTCTTCGTCGCCGCCGCCGCGCTGGCCCGCGGCTACTCGCCGTCCTACACCCTCACGACGTCGAACCCCTACACCTCCCGCGTGTACCGCGACGGCGCCGGCCCCTACGACGTGCGCAACGTCGGCTCCTACCGGGCGACGCTGGACATGGAGACCGCGCTCTACCAGTCCTCCAACACCTACTTCCTCGCGCTGGAGGACGCCCTCGGCAGCGTCGAGGAGCCGGTGCGGATGGCCGAGGCGATGGGCCTGTTCCAGTTCAGCCCGCCGGAGCTGCCCCAGCAGATCATCGACGAGAACCGGGGGTCGTTCACCTTCGGTCCCGAGGCGACCAGCCCGCTGGGCTTGGCCAGCGCCTACTCGACGCTGGCGGCGAGCGGCACGCAGTGCGACGTCGTGCCGGTGACGGCGGTGCTGGACCCGACCGGTGAGCCCGCGGTCGGCGCGGACGGCGAGCCGCTCGCGGTCGGGGACCGGTGCACCCCCGAGGCCATCCCCCCGGGCGTGGCCACCACGCTCAACCAGATGCTGCGCAAGGACGTCGAGCCCGGGTTCGGCGGGCAGACCGGCCGCCGCGCCTACGTCCCCGGCCACCAGATCGCCGGCAAGACCGGTACCTCGCAGGAGAACTTCTCGGTCGCCTTCGTCGGGTACACGCCCGAGGTGACCGCCAGCGTCATGGTGCTCAACCCCAAGCAGAACCAGGACGTCGGCGGCTTCGGCGGCGGCAAGGGCGCCACCATCTGGCACGACGCCATGGCCCCGGTCCTCGAGGCGCGCGGCAGCAGCGACTTCCCGCCGGCGGATCCGGCCGTCGTCCGCGGCAACACCCGACCGGTGCCCGGCTGCTCCTCGGCCGGTGCCTGCGAGACGACGCTGCGCAACGCCGGCTTCGCCACGGCGCGCCTCCGGGTCGACAGCTCGCTGGCGGCCGGGTCGTTCGTCGGCACCAGCCCGCCGCGCGGCGGCCGCGCGGTGCCCGGCCAGGTGGTCACCATCCTGATCAGCAACGGCGCCGACTACGTCGCGCCCGCGCCCGCGCCCGATCCGGCGCCCGGGGGCGGGGGCGGGGGCGGGTCGACGCCGGCGCCGCCGCCGCCGTCCACCCCCGCACCGGCTCCCGAGCCGCCGCCCCCGCCGGACGGCGGACCCGCTCCCGGCGGCCCGCCGGTCGAGCCCGGTGTCCCGGCGCCGCCCGACGACGACTGAGCTCCGGCCGGGCCGGGTCGGCCCGACGTCAGCCGGACCTCGAGCGCCCCGGTGAGCAGCCAGCCACCGAGCAGCACCAGGTGCAGCAGGAAGAGCCAGAGGGCCAGGGCGACCGCCGCCCCGACCGGTGTCAGACCGCCGAAGGGCGCCCCCAGGTCCAGGGGCAGCGACAGGAACAACGCGAAGCCTTGCAGGAAGCCCGACAGGCAGGCGGCGGTGAACAGGGAGCCGCAGACCAGGGCGGGCCAGCGCATCCGGCCGGCCGCGACCACGCCGAAGCCCCAGGCCAGGGGCACGGTCAGCACGAGCAGCACCGAGTAGTAGCCGATCGCGAACCGGCCGATGGCGGCGCCGGCGCCGTCCTGGGAGCCCAGCTCGGCCATGCTCTCGGCGGCCAGCAGCAGCGGGAGCAGCAGCAGCGGGGTGACCACCACGAGGGGCAGCCCGAGCAGCCGGCCCCGCCAGCCGGTCAGCGTGTCGTGCCGCCCGCTGAAGCGCAGCAGCGACCGGCGCAGCCCCTCCCCGTACAACGACAGCGGGAGCAGGGCCAGCAGGAAGCCCAGGACGTCCATGCCCAGGCCGGCGTCCACCAGGTCCACCACGACGTCGGGGGCGCCGAGCTCGGCCGGCAGCACCTCGACCAGGCGGTCGGTGAGCCGCTGCACCTCGTCCGCGCCGATCACCAGGCCGGTGAGCCGCACGGCCACGAGCAGCAGGGGGATGACGGCGATCCCGGCGTAGAACGTCAGCCCGGCGCCGATCAGCGCGAGGTCGCGGCCGCGCAGCCGGTCGCGGACCGTGGCCCCGAGGAAGCGCAGCTCCGCGCGGACCCGGGCTCGGGTCCACGCGGACCCCGCGGGCAGCGGGGAGCCCGAGGTGCTCAGCCCTCGGACTCGGAGGTCTGGGTCGACGGGCCTTCCGTCTCGGCGCAGTCGGCGGTGTTCTCGGCGGTGCCGCACTCCTGCTCGTTGCGGTCCACGTCGGTGTTCGTCCCGCCCTCGGTGTTGCTGCACCCGGTGGTCACGGAGGCGGCGATGGCGAGGGCGACGAGCGGGCGGGTCAGTGCCCGCCGGGTGATGCGCATGCCCCGCAGAGTGCACGCGGGACCGCACCGGCAAACCCGGCGGACGACAGGGCCCGACGCCGTCATCCGGGGGCGTGGCCGGGGTCACCGCGGGCTCCCGCCCCGGGGCCGTCCGGCACGGCTCCGGTGCGCGGGCCGGTTCGAAGCGTCAGTGCAGGTCAGCCCCCCGGTCCTCGGGTAGGGACGCCGTCCCGGAGGTTGCGGCACGGAATCGGTCGCTCACCGTGAGCAAACGAATTACACGCTGGTGATTGTCACGGACCCGTCACGGCGCTTACCGTCTGTGCGTCCGGAGGGGCGCAGCGTCACCGACCTGGGTGACACCCCGCGGACGCCGTCGAGCCGGCCGACCCTCCCGAGGGGACGCCGGGCCGGGGACCCACCGCAGTCCTGGGGTGCAGTGCCCGCGGACCTCCCGCGAGCACCGGGCGTTCTCCCGCCCGAACCCGTCAGCTAACCCGGTAGGCGGCCGTCGGAGAAACGGAGAGCCGCCGGACCATGGCGACCCCTGAGCGTGCCTTCCCCGCGCGCCCGCACCACCCCCGCCGCAGCCCGGTCACCCGCCGGGCGCTGCTGCTGGCCTCCGCGATCGGCGTGGCCCTCGGCGTGACCCTCGTGCCGGCTCCCGCGGGGGCCGAGGAGCCGGGCACCGCGGCCGAGGCCGCCGAGCTGATGGCCGCCCGCGGTCACGAGCTCGAGGCGGTGACCGAGCAGTTCAACGAGGCACGAGAGCACCTCCTCGGTCTGCAGGCCGCCGCGGCGGAGGCCACGACCGCCGCCGACGCGGCGCAGGCGCAGGTCGCGGGCGCGCAGCAGCAGGTGCGCGGTGTGGCCCGCAGCGCGTGGACCGGCCAGACCGGTGGCTCGCTGGCGGCCCTGCTGACCAGCGAGTCGCCGGAGGAGTTCATCGACCAGGTCGCCGTCCTCGGCATGGTCGCCGACCACCAGAGCGACCTGCTGACCACGGCCGTGTCCGCCGGCGACGCGGCGGCCGCCGCCCGTGCCGCCGCCGACGCCGCGGCCGCCGAGGCGCAGCGCACCTACGACGCCGTCGCCGCGCAGCAGGCCGCGCTCGAGGCCGAGATCGCCGAGTACCGGGCCGACTTCCAGCGGCTGACCGCCGCCGAGCAGCAGGCCGCGCTGGCCGCGGCGGCAGCGGCGCACGCCGAGACCACCGCCAGCCGCGACGACCGCGAGGAGTCGACCGGGGCGACGGCGACCTCGGAACCCTCCGGGCCGGCCGCCTCGGCGCCCTCCGCGCCGGTCGTGACCGGCGGCGGGGCCGCCCAGGTCGCGATCGACACCGCCATGGCCCAGCGCGGCAAGCCCTACGTGTGGGCCGCCGCCGGGCCGCGCTCCTTCGACTGCTCGGGACTGACCCAGTACGCCTTCCGCGCCGCCGGGATCAGCCTGCCGCACTCCAGCCGGATGCAGTCCCAGATGGGCCAGGCCGTCTCCCGCGCCGACCTGCGCCCCGGCGACCTGGTCTTCTTCTACAGCCCCGTGAGCCACGTGGGCATCTACATCGGCAACGGCCAGATGGTGCACGCGCCGACGTCCGGGGACGTCGTGAAGGTCGCCTCGATCGACTCCATGGGCGGCTACTCCGGCGCCCGCCGCATCGCCGGGTAGTCGACGGGCCTCCCCGTCCTCCACCGCTCGCTCGCGCTCGCGGCGGGCCCCTACCGGGAGGCCGCCCGGGGTCGGGTGACCGCCTGCAGCAGGCCCCAGACGAAGCGGGCTCGCCGGCCGTCGGGCAGCGCGACCTCCCAGTGCGCCGGCGCCTGCGCCCCCACGTGCCGGGCCCCGGGGACGGCGGCGACGTCGTCGACGACGTGCTGCCAGACCAGCAGCCGGCCCGGGCGCGCGGCCGGGACCCCCGAACCCGGACCGCGGACCAGCTGCTCGTCGAGCACCTCGCCGCCGGGGCCGCTGACCACCCGCCAGCGCAGCTGCGGCCACAGCGGCAGCGGCCACTGGCGCAGCTCCAGCTCCAGGTCGCCGTGCCGGCGGGGGACGCAGGTGTCGGGCGGTCCGAGCACCGCCGTCCGCAGGGCCAGGCCGCGGGGCGCCCGGGAACTGTGCTGCAGCGCCTGCCACCGGGTGTGCGCCGCATGGGCTGCGCCGCGCGTCGCCGACAGCCGCGGCAGCGCGTCGGCGACCAGGTCGGGGCGGACGTCGGCCATCCGTCGCAGCAGGACCAGGCAGAACTCCCGCCGCGCCAGTCCCCGCACCCCGACGACCCTGCCACCCGCAGCCCGCCCGGTGAGGGCGGGGGAGGCCGGCCCCGCGGGCCGGGCCCTGCCGCGCACGTCACAGCGCCGGGTGGGGACGCCGCGGCGCGGTCGGCCGTTGGACCCGGGCGGACCGTCGCCGTCGAGAGGGAGCCGATGAGCCCGCGCACCGCCGTCCCGCTGTTCCGCGCCGTCGCCGTCGCCGAGGCGCTGACCTGGGTCGGCCTGCTGGCCGGCATGTACGTCAAGTACGTGCCGGGCACGTCCGAGCTGGGGGTGCAGGTGTTCGGCCCGATCCACGGGGCGGTGTTCGTGCTCTACGTGGCGGTCGCGCTCCTGACGGCCCGGGTGCTGCGTTGGTCGCCGGGGACGACGCTGCTGGCCCTCGCGGCCTCGATCCCGCCGCTGGCCACCGTGGTCTTCGAGCTGTGGGCGCGCCGGACCGGCCGGCTGGGCGCGGTCGAGACGGCCTGACCCGGGCGGTCGCGGGCCGCTGCCCTACGGTCGCCGTCATGCCCGAGCCCGTGCTGCCCTCGACCGCCCGCACCCTGCTGGCCCGGACGGCCCTGGCCCAGCGCGACGGCCGGGTGCCCGGGCTGGTCGCCGGCGTGGTGCGCGACGGCGGGCTGGTCTGGTCGGCCGGCCGCGGCGAGGTGCCCGGGCCGGTCCTGGACACCCAGTACCGGCTCGGCTCGATCAGCAAGACGGTCACCGCGGTCGCGGTGATGCGGCTGCGCGACGAGGGCCGGCTGGGCCTCGACGACCCGTTGGAGCGCCACGTGCCCGGCACCCCGTTCGGGGACCGCACGGTGGGGCAGTTGCTCTCCCACCTGGCCGGGGCGTCGGCGGAGAGCCCGGGCGGCTGGTGGGAGCGGGTGCCCGGCGGGTCCCTGGAGGACCTCCGCCTGCGGGGCGAGCACGTGGTGCTCGGCGCCGCCCGCCGCTTCCACTACTCCAACCTCGGTTTCGGTCTGCTCGGTGAACTGGTGGCCCGGCTGCGCGGCCGGTCCTGGGACGACGTCGTCCGCGACGAGGTGCTCGCGCCGCTCGGGATGGCCCGGACGACGGCCCGCCCGCAGCCGCCGGCCGCGGCGGGGAGCGCGGTGCACCCCTGGGCCGACGTCGTCCTCCCCGAGCCCGAGCACCACGCCGGGGTGATGGCCGCCGCCGGCCAGCTGTGGGCCACGCTGGCCGACCTGGCCCGCTTCGCCGTCTTCCTGCTCGGCGACACCGGTGACGTGCTGCGCCCGGCGACGCTCGAGGAGATGGCGGTGCCGGCCGGGGTGGACTCCTCGGCCCCGGGCTGGTCGGCCTACGGCCTGGGCCTGCAGGTGATCCGGCTGGACGGGCGCACCTACACCGGTCACGGCGGGTCGATGCCCGGTTTCCTGGCCGGCGTCTTCGTGGACCGGGAGGAGGGCGCGGGCGCCGTCACGCTGGCCAACACCACCAGCGGGCTGCCCCTGCTGTGGCCCGGCCTGCTCGCCGACCTGCGCGCGGCCGAGCCCCGGGTGGTGGCGGAGTGGCGGCCGGCGCCGCCGCCGGTGGACCTCGACGTCCTCGGGGTCTGGTTCTGGGGTCCGGCGCCGTACGTGCTGCGGGCGGTGGGCAGCGGGCTGCTCGACCTCGCGCCGCTGCCCGGCCGGCCGGGCCGGGCCAGCCGCTTCGCGCCACGCGAGGACGGCACCTGGCTCGGGCTGGACGGGTACCACGCCGGCGAGACGCTGCGGATCGCGCCGGACCACCTCGACCTGGGGACGTTCGTGTTCACCCGCACGCCCTACGACCCCGACGCCCCGGTCCCCGGCGGGGTGGACGAGCGGGGCTGGCGGTGACCCCGCGCCCCGGGCGGGTGGACGACGTCGGCCGCGCGCTCGAGGAGCGGATCACCGCGCTCCTCGACGCCCGGGCGGCCGGCGCCTCGATCTGCCCGTCGGAGGCGGCCCGCGCGGTCGACCCCGGCGGCTGGCGCGACCTCATGCCGGCGGCCCGCGCGGCCGCCGGCCGCCTCGCCGCGGCCGGTGAGGTCGAGGTGACCCAGCGCGGGGCGGTCGTCGACGTGGCCACCGCCCGCGGGCCGGTGCGGATCCGCCGTCCCCGCTGACGAGAACTGCGCCGTCGAGATCTGCGCCGACGAGATCTGCACAGTGGGCGGCATCAGGCGCTGATGCCGACGAGTGTGCAGATCTCGTCGAGACGGGGGGTCAGTCCGCGGGGTCGGTGGGGGGCTCGCCGCCCGCGGCGCGCCGCAGCAGCGGGTCCAGCCGGTGCTCCACCAGCCGGCGCATCGCCAGCGCGGTGTCGGTCCGCTCGACGCCGGGCATCGCCAGCACCTGCTCGCTGAGCCGCCACAGGTCGTCGGCGTCGAGCGCCACGACCCGCACGAGCAGGTCCGCCGCCCCCGACAGGGCGGTCACCTCCACGACCTGGTCGAGCTCCCCGAGCGCCGCCCCCACGTCGGTGAGGCTGCGCTGCACGACCTGCACGGTCATGTACGCCTCGAGCCGGTAGCCCAGCGCCGCCGGGCGCACGCGGGTGGTGAAGGGGGTCAGCGCGCCGCCGGCCTCCAGGCGGGCCAGCCGCGCCTGCACGGTGTTGCGGGCCAGGCCCAGCCGCTGCGAGAGCGCCATCACCGAGGCGCGCGGGTCCTCGGCCAGCGCCTGCAGAAGGCGGGCGTCGGTGGTGTCGAGCGGCACACTGCGCAGTCTGACATGCCTGCACGTCCAACGACTGAGCGTTCTGCTTTGGACGTCCGAGCATCCTTGCGCAGTCCTCCGAGCGGGTGATGTGCTCGCCGAGGGGTGCGCCGTGTCACGATGATGTGAGTGGCGCCACACCCCGGTGCCACCGCACGTCCAGCCGACCGCGGCCTCCCGGTGACCCCGGGGCCGCGGGAGACGACGAGGAGATGCCCCATGCCCACGGTGCCCCCGCAGGTGGCCGGCCCCGCACCGGGTGCCGGCGCGCCGCACCTGCCGCCGCAGCCCGACCTCGTGCAGCTGCTCAGCCCGGAGGGCGAGCGCGTCGAGGACCCGACCTACTCCCTCGACCTCTCGCCCGACGAGCTGCGCGGCCTGTACCGGGACCTGGTGCTGGTCCGCCGGTGGGACGTCGAGGCCACCGCGCTGCAGCGGCAGGGCGAGCTCGGCCTGTGGGCCTCCCTCCTGGGGCAGGAGGCGGCCCAGGTCGGCGCCGGGCGCGCGCTGCGACCCGGTGACATGGCCTTCCCCACCTACCGCGAGCACGGCGTCGCCTGGGCGCGCGGGGTGGACCCGCTGCACGTGATGAGCCTCTTCCGCGGCGTGGACAACGGCGGCTGGGACGCCGCGGCGACCGGCTTCAGCCTCTACACGATCGTCATCGGGGCGCAGACCCTGCACGCCACCGGGTACGCCATGGGCGTGCAGCGGGACGGCGCCGAGGCCGCGGTCCTGGCCTTCCTCGGCGACGGCGCCACCAGCCAGGGCGAGGTCAACGAGGCGATGATCTGGGCGTCGTCGTTCCAGGCTCCGGTCGTGTTCTTCTGCCAGAACAACCAGTACGCGATCAGCGCGCCGATCGAGCGGCAGTCGCGGGTGCCGCTCTACCAGCGGGCCTGGGGCTTCGGGTTCCCCGGCGTCCGGGTCGACGGCAACGACGTCCTCGCCGTCCTCGCCGTCACGCGGGCGGCGCTGGCCGCGGCGCGGGAGGGCCAGGGCCCCACCTTCGTCGAGGCGTTCACCTACCGGATGGGCGCGCACACCACCTCCGACGACCCGACCCGCTACCGGCTGGCCGACGAGCTGGAGGAGTGGAAGCTGCGCGACCCGATCGCCCGGCTCAAGGTCCACCTGGCCCGCCAGGGGCTGGCCGACGCCGCCTTCTTCGCCGAGGTCGAGGCCGAGGGCGACCGGCTCGCCGCGCGCATCCGCCGGGGGACGGTCGAGATGGAGCCGCCGCCGGCGGTGAGCATGTTCGACGCCGTCTACGCCGAGCAGCCGCCGCCGCTGGCCGCCCAGCGCGAGCAGTTCGTGGCCTACCACGCCTCCTTCGAGGGAGCGGAGCACTGATGGCCACCGAGACGCTCACCCTGGGCAAGGCGCTCAACCGGGGCCTGCGGCGGGCCATGGAGGACGACCCGAAGGTCGTGCTCCTGGGCGAGGACATCGGCCGGCTCGGCGGGGTCTTCCGGATCACCGACGGCCTGCAGAAGGACTTCGGCGAGGCCCGTGTCGTCGACACGCCGCTGGCCGAGGCGGGCATCGTCGGCACCGCCGTGGGCCTGGCGATGCGCGGCTACCGCCCCGTCTGCGAGATCCAGTTCGACGGGTTCGTCTTCCCGGCGGTGAACCAGATCATCACCCAGGTCGCGAAGGTGTCGGCCCGGTCGCAGGGCCGGCAGCGGATGCCCGTCGTCGTCCGCATCCCCTTCGGCGGCGGGATCGGCGCGGTCGAGCACCACAGCGAGAGCCCGGAGGCGTACTTCGCGCACACGCCGGGGCTCACGGTGGTCGCGGTCAGCAACCCCGTCGACGCGTACTGGGGCATCCAGCAGGCCATCGCCTCGCCCGACCCGGTCGTCTTCCTCGAACCCAAGCGCCGGTACTGGGAGAAGGCCGAGGTCGACCTGGACGCGACGCCCGAGCCGTTGTTCGCCTCGCGGGTGGTCCGGGGCGGCGACGACGTCACCGTGCTGGCCTACGGCCCCATGGTGAAGACGGCGCTGCAGGCCGCCGAGGCCGCCGCGGGCGAGGGCCGCTCGCTGGAGGTCGTCGACCTGCGCACGCTGGCCCCGCTGGACCTGCGCCCGGTGGTCGAGTCCGTCCGCCGGACGGGACGCTGCGTGGTCGTGCACGAGGCGCAGGTGACCCTCGGCATGGGCGCCGAGATCGCCGCGCGGATCACCGAGGAGTGCTTCCACTCGCTGGAGGCGCCGGTGCTGCGGGTCGGCGGGTACGACGTCCCCTATCCGCCGGCCCGGCTGGAGGAGGAGTACCTGCCCGATCTGGACCGGGTCCTCGACGCCGTCGACCGCGCGATGGAGTTCTGACGATGACGTCGCAGCACCGGTCCACCCTGCGCCAGTTCCGGCTCCCCGACGTCGGGGAGGGCCTCACCGAGGGCGAGATCCTGCAGTGGCTGGTCGCCGTCGGCGACGAGGTGGCGGTCAACCAGCCGCTGTGCGAGGTCGAGACGGCGAAGGCGGCGGTCGAGCTGCCCTCCCCGTTCGCCGGCACGGTCACCGAGCTGCTGCACGAGGTCGGCAGCACGGTCGACGTCGGTGCGCCGATCATCACGATCGACACCGGTGGGGCGGGTGGGGACGGTCCGGCCGGGGCGGGTGGGGACGGTCCGGCCGGGGCGGGGGGCGACGCCCCGGCAGCACCGGCGCCGGGCGGGGGCGGGACGGCGGAGCGGACGCCGAACCTGGTCGGCTACGGCCCCCGGTCCACCGAGGCCCGTCGCCGGCCACGGCGCAGCGGGACGGCCGTCGCCGCCCGCGCCACCGCACCCGCGGTCACGGCGCCCGCGGCGGGCAGCGCGCCGGCGCGGACGCCGCTGCTGGCCACCGTGCCCGATCTCGACACCAAGCCGGTCCGGCACGGCGGGCTGGAGGTCGGCCGGGCCGCCGAGGCGCACGCCCTGGAGGAGCAGGCGGCGGCGTCCGCCCGAACGGTGCCGCGCGGCACCGGCCGGCCGCGGCCGCTGGCCAAGCCGCCGGTGCGCAAGCTGGCCCGCGACCTCGGCGTGGACCTGGCCGCACTCGCCGGGAGCGGTCCCGGCGGGGTGGTCACGCGGGCCGACGTCGAGGCGGCGGCCGGGGGTCCGGTCCCCGCCGCGACCGCCTCCGCGGCGGCGACCGCCTCCGCGGCGGCGACCGCCTCCGCGGCGGCGAGGACCCCCGCCGCGGGCGAGCGGCGGATCCCGGTCAGCGGGGTCCGGAAGCACACCGCGGCGGCGATGGTGGCCAGCGCGTTCACCGCGCCGCACGTGACGGAGTTCCTCACCGTCGACGTCACGCGCACGATGAAGCTGCGCGGCCGGCTCGCCGCCCGGCCCGAGTTCGCCGGTCTCAAGGTCAGCCCGCTGCTGCTCGTGGCGAAGGCGCTGCTGCTCGCGGTGCGCCGGCACCCGGTGGTGAACAGCCGGTGGGAGGAGGAGACCCGCGAGATCGTCGTCCCCGGGCACGTGCACCTCGGCATCGCGGCGGCGACCCCGCGCGGCCTGCTGGTGCCCAACGTCAAGGACGCCGACCGGCTCTCCCTGCCCGACCTCGCCCGCGCGCTGGCCGAGCTGACGGAGACCGCCCGCGCGGGGCGCACCTCCCCGGCCGACATGGCCGGCGGCACGATCACGATCACCAACGTCGGCGTGTTCGGCGTCGACACCGGAACGCCGATCCTCAACCCGGGGGAGTCGGCGATCCTCGCCTTCGGAGCGGTGCGCCCGATGCCCTGGGTGCACAAGGGGGAGGTCGTGCCGCGGCAGGTCACCACGCTCGCGCTGTCGTTCGACCACCGGGTGGTCGACGGGGAGCTGGGCAGCCGTTTCCTCGCCGACGTGGGCGCGGTGCTGCACGACCCGGCAGCGGCGCTGGCGTTCTGAGGCCGGTGGTGCCGGTGAGGGGGGTGGACCCCGGCGGAGGGCAGGCGGCCCCGGTGACCGACCTCGGCCGGCTGCTGGACTTCGCCGCGCGCTCCCGGGCGCCCGAGGGCGGCTTCGGCCACCTCGGGTCCGACGGGGAACGGGAGGGCCGGCCGCAGGAGACCTACGTCGTCGCCCGGATGACCCACGTGTTCGGGCTGGCGCACCTGCTCGGCCGCCCGGGCGCCGGCGGGCTGGCCGGGCACGGCGTGGCGGCGCTGCTCGACGGTCCGCTGCACGACGCCGAGCACGGCGGCTGGCGGGCCGCCGAGGACGACGACACCAAGGCGGCCTACGTGCACGCCTTCGTCGTCCTCGCCGGCGCCACCGCCACCGCCGCCGGCATCGACGGCGGGCGGCAGCTGCTGGGGCAGGCCCTGGCCGTGTGGGACGGCCGGTTCTGGGACGACGCCGCGGGCCTGGCGGTGGAGGAGTGGAGCCGCGACTGGGCGGTCTGCGGCGGTTATCGCGGCGCCAACGCCAACATGCACGGCGTCGAGGCCACCCTGGCCGCCGCCGACGCCCTCGCCGCCGAGGAGCCGGCCACCGCGGCCGCCCTGCGGCAGCGGGCGCTGCGCAGCACCGGCCGCATCGTGCACGGCTGGGCGCGCGAGCGGGACTGGCGGTTGCCCGAGCACTTCACCGCCGGGTGGGAGCCGCTGCCCGGGCACAACCGCGACCGCCCGGCCGACCCGTTCCGGCCCTACGGCGTCACCGTCGGGCACCAGTTCGAGTGGGCCCGCCTGTGCCTGCACCTGCGCGCGGCCCTGGGCGAGGAGGCGCCGGCCTGGCTGCTCGACGACGCCCTCGGCCTGTTCGACGCCGCAGCCGCGCGCGGCTGGGCCGCCGACGGGGAGCCCGGCTTCCCGTACACGCTGGACTGGGACGACCGGCCGGTCGTCGGTGCGCGCCTGCACTGGGTGCTGTGCGAGGCCGTCGCGGCCGCCACCGTGCGGCACGCCGCCACCGGTGACGACCGGGCGGCCGCGCTGGCGCGGGCCTGGCGGGCGCACGGCGAGCAGCGGTTCGCCGATCCCGCGACCGGCAACTGGCACCACGAGCTCACCCCGGCCGGCGACGTCGCGACGGGCACCTGGTCGGGGCAGCCCGACGCCTACCACCTGGCCCAGATGCTGCTCCTCGAGGGCCGGCCGGTGCGGGGCAGCCTGGCGGCGGCGCTGCGCTGACCAGGCGGCCGGCCCACTCCGTGCCGTGTGTCCGGCGGCGGGGAGGTGGGTAGGCGGATCCCGAACCGACATCCCGAGACCAGAGGAGGCCGACCGTGGCCAGCGTGCAGGAGTCCGTCGACGTCGACGTCCCGATCCGGGTCGCCTACGACCAGTGGACGCAGTTCGAGTCCTTCCCGGAGTTCATGGGCGGCGTCGAGCGGATCACCCAGATCGACGACACGCACACCCACTGGGTCACCAGCATCGACGGCGTCACGCGCGAGTTCGACGCCGAGATCACCGAGCAGCACCCCGAGGAGCGGGTCGCCTGGACCAGCACGAGCGGGGACGCCAAGCACGCCGGTGTGGTGACCTTCCACCGGCTCGACGACGCGAAGACCCGCGTCATGATCCAGATCGACTGGGAGCCGCAGGGCGTCGTGGAGAAGGCCGGCGCGGCGCTGGGGTTCGACGACCGCCAGGTGAAGGCCGACGCCATGCGGTTCAAGGAGTTCATCGAGAAGCGCGGCAGCGAGACCGGTGCCTGGCGCGGCGAGGTCTCCCGGCCCGACCAGCGGTAACCACCCCGGCACGCCACCGGCGCCCGGCCCCGCGGCCGAGGGGACGGGCGCCGTCGTCGTTCCGGCGAGATCTGCACAGTGGTCGGCATCAGCGCCTGACGGCGACGACTGTGCAGATCTCGCGGGGAGCTACTCGGCGTCGAGATCGGCGGCCACCAGGTCGGCGATCCGGGCCAGGGTGGCGTCGTCGTCGCTGGTGACGACGACTTCTGCGCCCTGCTTCGCCCCGAGCGTCATGATCATCAGTGCCGAGCCGCCGTCGACGGGCGCGCCGCCGGGGGTGGCCAGGGTGACCGGGACGCCGCTCTTCGCGACGGCCTCGGCGATCAGGGCCGCCGGACGGGCGTGCAGCCCGACGCGGGAACCGACGGTGACGGTCTGACTGGGCATCGATGCCTCTCCTCGCTGCTGGGGACGCTGCGGCGTTCACGGCCAGCCTGCAGGGTCCCACCGCGGGCTCGCGAGCGGTGGGGGGGCAGGCTGGTCCTTGCTCAGGCGCGGACCGGCTGGGCGGGGGCGGTGCCGACCGCCGCGTGCGCGTGGGTCAGGTCGACGGCGTCCTCGGGGACGTCCTCGGCCTTCGGCCGGCCGATGCTCTTGGCCAGGGTGACGGCGATCGCGCCGACGACCGTGCCGGCGAGCAGGGCCAGCAGGAACCAGGCGATGCCGGTCATCGCGAAGAGCACGAAGACACCGCCGTGCGGGGCCCGCAGCTCCACCCCGGCCGCGGCCACGATCGCCCCGGTGGTCGCGCCGCCGAGCATCATCGAGGGGATGACCCGCAGGGGGTCCGCCGCGGCGAACGGGATCGCGCCCTCGGAGATGAACGAGGCGCCCAGCAGCCACGCGGCCTTGCCGTTGTCCCGCTCGGCGGGGGTGTAGAGCCGGGGACGCAGGAGCGTGCTCAGGGCCATCGCCAGCGGCGGCACCATGCCGGCGGCCATGACCGTCGCCATGATGACCAGCGGCGCGCCGGTGGCGGCGGCCGTGAGGCCCGTCGTCGCGAAGACGTAGGCCGCCTTGTTCACCGGGCCGCCCAGGTCGAAGCACATCATCAGGCCGAGGATGACCCCCAGCAGGGCGGCGGAGGTGCCGGTCAGCCCCTCGAGCCAGTTGCCCAGGCCCTCCAGCGCCGCGGCCAGCGGCCGGCCCAGGACGACGGCCATCAGGCCGCTGGAGATCAGCGTCGCCAGCAGCGGGATGATCACGACCGGCTGCAGCCCGCGGACGCCGACCGGCAGCCGCCAGCGGCTGATCCACAGCGCGGCGAAGCCGGCGATGATGCCGCCGACCAGGCCGCCGATGAAGCCGGCGCCCACCGTGACCGAGACCGCGCCGACGACGAACCCGGGCACGATGCCCGGCCGGTCGGCGATCGCGAAGGCGATGTAGCCGGCCAGCGCCGGGACCAGGAAGCCGAACGCGGCCTGACCGAGCACGGTGAAGACGGCGCCCAGGTAGCCGGCGAACCCGTCGTTGAGGCCCTCGATCCCGGCGGCCGACGGCAGGTCGACGAACGAGTTGTTCAGCACCCAGCTGAGGGCGTAGCTCTGGCCCTCGGCGTCGGGGTTGTCGCTGACGATCTGGTACCCGCCGAACAGGAAGCCCAGGGCGATGAGCAGGCCCCCGGCGGCCACGAACGGGATCATGTAGCTGACACCGGTCAGCAGCCAGCGGCGGATCTCCGTGCCGGTGCCCGGCCGCGGTCCGGCAGCGGCCGGGTCGGCGCCCCCGGCGGTGCCCGGGACCCGGCGGGCCTGCGGGTCGTCCGCGGCGGCCAGCGCCTCGCGGATCATGACGTCGGGCTCGTTGATGGCCCGCTTGGTCCCGGACTGCACGACCGGCTTGCCGGCGAAGCGCTCCCGGTCCCGGACGCCGACGTCGACGGCGAACACGACGGCGTCCGCGGCGCGGACGACCTCCGGGTCCAGTGGCGTGGAGCCCGACGACCCCTGCGTCTCCACGTGCAGCACCACGCCGGCGGCCTGGGCGGCGGCGGTGAGCTTGTCGGCTGCCATGTAGGTGTGCGCGATCCCGGTCGGGCAGGCGGTGACGGCGACCAGGCTGCGGGTCGCGGCGGGCGCGGGTGGGGTGGCCGTACCGGGCGCGGCGGCGGGCGCGGCGGCGGGTGTGGCAGCCGCCGGGGCGGCGGCGGGCTGGGGCGCGACGACCTCCTGCACGAGGGCGACCACCTCGTCGGCCGAGCCGGCCGCGCGCAGCGAGGCCACGAACTCGGGCTTGACCAGCGCGCGCGCCAGCGCGGTGAGCAGGGTCAGGTGGTCGGCGTCGCCGTGCTCGGGCGCGGCGATGAGGAAGACGAGGTCCGCCGGGCCGTCCGGTGCGCCGAACGCGACGGCGGGGGAGAGGCGGGCGAAGGCCAACGAGGCCTCGGTGACCGCGCCGGAGCGGCAGTGCGGGATCGCGATGCCGCCGGGCAGGCCGGTGGCGGCCTGCGCCTCGCGGGCCAGCGCGTCGCCGGCCAGCCCCTCGGCGGAGGTGGCCCGGCCGGCGTCGGCCACCAGCGCGGCGAGCCGGCGGACCACGGCCTCCTTGTCGGCGCCCAGTTCGGCGTCCAGCGTGACGAGCTCACGCGTGATGAGTGCGGACATGCGGACCTCTCGACAGGTGCGTCAGGGGACGTCGGACCCGGCGGGCGCGACGGGGGAGGAGAACTGCCGCCCGCTGAGCGGGGCGGTCTCGACGGAGGCGGCCACGCGGTCGACCTCCGCCGGCGTCGGGACGGCGGAGCCGGGCAGGCCGGCCGCGGCCGCGCCGGAGGCGACCGCGCGGCGCAGCCGCTCCACCGGTGGTGCTCCGGCCAGGTCGGCCAACAGGTGCCCGGCCAGACTGCAGTCCCCGGCACCGACCGTGCTGCGCACGGCGATCCGCGGCGGGCGGGCGGTGAAGCGGCCGCCCGCCGCGGTCGACAGGAGGGCGCCGTCGGCGCCCAGGGTGAGGAGCACCTCGCCGACGCCTCCGGCGTGCAGGCCGTCGACCGCGGCGAGCAGCGCGGCCGGGTCCGCGGTGAGCGCGGACTCGCTGGTGCCGGCGGCCTGGGCCAGCTCCTCGGCGTTGGGCTTGAGCAGGTCCGGTGCTGCCGCCGGTCCGGCGGACAGCAACGCGATCAGCGGCGCCTCGGAGGTGTCCACGGCGATCCGGGCGCCGGTCGGGCGCAGCGCCACGACGAGCTCGGCGTACCAGTCCGCCGGCGTCCCCGGGGGCAGCGAGCCGGCCAGCACCACCCAGGCCGCGCCGTCGGCGGCGCGCAGCAGGGCGTCGGTCAGCGCGCTGCGCGTGGCGGCGTCGAGCGGGGCGCCGGGCTCGTTGAGCTTGGTGGTGGTGCCGTCGGGCTCGGTGAGGCTGTAGTTGGTGCGGACGGGGACCGGGACGTCGACGGTGGCCATCGGCAGCCCGAGCCGGCGCAGCGCGGCCACGATCGGGTCGTCCAGCGCCGCGGGCAGGACGGTGACGACCTGGCCGCCGGCGGCAGCCAGGGCGCGGGCGACGTTGACGCCCTTGCCGCCCGGCTCGGTGGAGCTCGGGCCCAGCCGGGCGACCGCGCCGCGGTCGAGCGCGCCGGGGAGGGCGAGGGTCCGGTCCATGCTCGGGTTGGCCGTCAGGGTGACGACGCGGCGCCCGGTGCTGCGGCCGCCTGCCGGGTCCGCGAGCTCGCTCACGCGACCACGACCTCGACGCCGGCGTCCTCCAGAGCGGCGACGTGCTGGGGGTCGGCCCCGGCGTCGGTCACCAGCACGTCGACCTCGTCGGCCCGGGCGAAGCGCACCAGGTGCTCGCGGCCGAGCTTGCTGCTGTCGGCCAGGACGACCACCCGGTGCGCGGAGCGCGCCATCGCCCGCTTGACCGAGGCCTCGGCCTCGTCGGGGGTGGTGCAGCCGTGCGCCGCGGTGACGCCGTTCGCGCCGAGGAAGGCCACGTCCAGCCGCAGCTCGCCCAGCGCGCGCACCGGCGTCTCGCCGACCGAGGTCTGGGTGATCCCGCGGACCCGCCCGCCCAGGACGTGCAGCGTCAGCCCGGCCGCGGTGGACAGCCGCGCGGCGATGGGCACGGAGTTGGTGGCGACGAACAGCCGGCGGTCGGGCGGCAGCAGCTCGCTGAGCGCCGCCGTGGTGCTGCCGCCGTCCAGCAGCAGGCTGCCGTCGGTGTCGGGGAGGAGGTCGAGCGCGGCGGTGGCGATCTTGCGCTTCTGCTCCAGCCGGGTCGCGGTCCGCTCGCCGAGCGCGGTCTCGGCGAGGGTCAGCGCCCCGGCCGGCACGGCGCCGCCGTGCACCCGCCGCAGGGCTCCGGCGCGCTCGAGGACGGCGAGGTCCCGCCGGATGGTCTCCGTGGTGACGCCGAAGTCCTCGGCGAGCGCGGTCACCGCGATGCGACCGCGGTCGGCCACGAGGCCGGCGATCGCCTGCTGGCGCTCTTCCGCGTACACGCGGACCCCCTTCGCGCTGTGCCCGAGTAGTTGGTTTCATGTCTGTGTTGGTGTTGTTCTACGTTGGTTACGTTGACAAGTCAACACCGATTCGTGAGGCTGGTCACCGGCACGGGTCGACGCCGTCCCGTCTCGCGTCCCGTCCGCCCCGCCATCCCGAGTGAGGTACCGATGTCCGCTCCCGCCACCACGACCACCGTCCTCACCGGCACCCCGGTCGTCCCCGGCGCCGCGTGGGGGCCCGTCGTACGGCCCTCCGGGGCGGTACGCCTGCCCGAGGGGCCGGCCGACGCGGTCGCCGAGGGCGCACGCGCGGCCGAGAAGGAGCGGTTCGCGGCGGCCGCCGGCCGGGTCGCCGACCGGCTGGCCGCCCGGGCGGGGGCCGCGACCGGCGCGAGCGCCGAGGTGCTGGCCGCGACCGCCGCTCTGGCCCGCGACCGTGGCCTGCTCGCCGCCGTCGAGCAGCGGATCGACGGGGGTGCGCCCGCGGCGGTGGCGACCGTCGACGCCGCGCAGCAGTTCGTCGACCTGTTCGCCGGCCTCGGCGGACTCATGGCCGAGCGGGTGACCGACGTGCGCGACGTCCGGGACCGGATCGTCGCCGAGCTCACCGGCCAGGGGGAGCCCGGCGTGCCGGCTCCCGAGGTCCCCTCCGTGCTGCTCGCCGAGGACCTCGCCCCGGCCGACACCGCGGGTCTGGACCCGACCCGCATCATCGGGCTGGCCACGTCGCAGGGCGGGGCCACCAGCCACACGGCGATCATCGCCCGGCAGCTCGGGCTGCCCTGCGTGGTCGCCGTCGCGGGGCTGGACGACGTGCCGGCCGGCGCGACGGTGCTGCTGGACGGGGAGCACGGCACCGTGACGGTGGGTCCGGACGAGGGCGCGGCGCGCGCCCGGGTCGCCGAGGCGGAGGAGATCGCGGCCGCGCTGGCCGCCTACCGGGGACCGGCGGCCACCCGGGACGGATGCGAGGTGAAGCTGCTCGCCAACGTGCAGGACGGCGCGGGCGCGCGCCTGGCCATGGACGCGGCGGCGGAGGGCGTCGGGCTGCTGCGCACGGAGCTGGCGTTCCTGGGCCGGGCGGAGGAGCCCTCGCCGGAGGAACAGGCCGACGGCTACGCCGCGGTCCTCGCCGCGTGCGCCGGCCGCCGCGTCGTCGTCCGGACGCTGGACGCCGGCTCCGACAAGCCGCTGGCCTTCGCCACCCCGCCCGCCGAGGCCAACCCGGCGCTCGGCGTCCGCGGGCTGCGGGTGGCCCGCCGCGACCCCGGGCTGCTCGAGCGCCAGCTCGACGCGATCGCGGAGGCCGCCCGGCGCACCGGCGAGGTCCCCTGGGTGATGGCCCCCATGGTGGCCACCGAGGCGGAGGCGGCCGACTTCGCCGGCCGCGTGCGCGCCCGCGGCCTCGTTCCCGGGGTGATGGTGGAGGTGCCCTCGGCCGCCCTGCTCGCCGACCGGCTGCTGCGGCACGTCGACTTCCTGTCGCTGGGCACCAACGACCTGTCGCAGTACACCCTCGCGGCCGACCGCCTCTCCGGAGAGCTCGCCGACCTCACCGACCCGTGGCAGCCGGCGCTGCTCACCCTCGTCCGGCACACCGCCGAGGCCGGCGTCCGCGCGGCCAAGCCGGTCGGGGTGTGCGGCGAGGCGGCGGCCGACCCTCTGCTGGCCTGCGTGCTCGTCGGCCTGGGCGTGACGTCGCTGTCGTGCGCGGCGTCGTCCGTGGCCGGTGTCGGCGCCCGTCTGGCGACGGTGACCCACGACGCCTGCCGCCGCGCCGCGGAGGCCGCGCTCGCCGCCGCCGACCCGGCGGCGGCGCGGGCCGCGGCGCGCGCGGCGCTGGTGACGGACTGATGGCACATCTCCCTCGGCGGGGTGACGTTCTTAAGCTTCGTCCGTGACTCACCGACGATCCTGAGGAATAGACCGGCGTTCGCCTGCTATACTACGGATGTCACCGCACCGACGACCTCCGGAGAGCAGCAATGAGCACCGTGTCCACCTGGCGTCAGCGTCGGCAGGCCTCGCGCACCCGCCGGGCCCTGGAGCGTGCGCTGTTCCGTGCCCCCAGCCCCGCGCTGCGCGACGAGCTGCTGACCATCGCCAACGGCCGCTGAGCCGTCCGCCCGGCGGCCCTGCACCCCACCGGGGTGCAGGGCCGCTGTCGTAGCGGGCTCCTCCCCCCGAGGGGGTGGCCGGGGTGCGGCCGAGACGCCATCGTGCCGATATGCCCCCCGTGGACAAGCAGGAGCGCCCTGACCCGGGTCCCGGGGAGGAGCCGCGGGAGACGTCCGGGGCCACGACGGCCCTGGTCCTCGCGTACGTGCGGGAGCACGGCGGCGACGCCGCCGTCGACGCGGTGCTCCGTCGTGCCGGGATCGCGCTGAGCGCCGAGGAGCTCTCGCGGCCCTCGCGGTGGACGAGCTACGACACGCGGATCCGGCTGTTCACGGCCGCCACGGAGGTCCTCGGCGACCCGGAGACGATGTTCCGGGTCGGGGCGGAGTCGCTGAGCGGCGGCATGAGCCCCGCCGTCGTCCTGCTCGTGCGCGCGCTCGGCTCCCCGCAGCAGGTCTACCGAAAGCTGCCGCGGGCGGTCGGCAACTTCAGCACGACCTCGACCATGCGGATCGTCGCCTGCGGCCCGACCCACGCCACCGTGAGCTTCCGGCTGCACGACGGTTTCCGGCACTCCCGGCTGGACTGCGACTACGCGCGCGGCCTGATCGGCATGGTCCCCACCATCTTCGGCCTGCGGCCGGCCACGGTCGTGCACGAGGAGTGCGAGTCCGACGGGCACCCGGCCTGCGTCTACCACCTGACCTGGGACCGGCGACCCCGCTGGTGGCACCGGCGCGCGCGGGGCGGGCAGGACGCGGAGCTGGCCGCCCTGCGCGAGCAGCTGCGGGCACTGCAGTCGACCGCGGCGGACCTCGTCGCCGCCGACGACCTCGAGGCGGTGCTCCACCGGATCGTGGAACGGGCCGCGGCCGCGGTCCTCGCGCCGGGCTACCTGCTCGCCGTCGCCTCGCCGCAGGGGGGCCCGCCCCTGGTGCACGCGTCCGGCGTCCCGGCCGAGCAGGTCCCCCTGCTCGCCCGCCGGCTGCTCGCCGGTGACGACCTCGGCGCCGGTGCAGTCTCGGTGGAGGTGCGCTCCCCCCGCCGCCACCACGGCCGCCTGGCGGCCCTGAACCGGCCGGGCGACGGCGCTCTCGGCGCGGAACGCGACATGCTGGCCGCCTACGCGGGCCACGCCGCGGCCGCGCTGGACCTGGTCATGGCGCTCGACGAGGCCCGCCTGGAGGCCCGCCGCGCCGAGGCGCTGCTCGGGCTCGCGCACCGGCTGTCGGCGGCGCCGGATGCGGAGGCCGTGTGCCGGGAGGTGGCCTCGGCCCTGCCGGGCGTCGTCGGCTCCACCAGCGCCTCGGTGCTGCTGTGGGACCCCGCCGCCGGCGCGCTGCGCACGGCCGCGTCCGAAGGGCTGGCGCTGGAGGCGACCCAGGTGCTGGCGCGGGCCGTCCTCACGGCCGAGGAGATCCCCGAACTGGTCGGGATGCTCACCGACCGGGAACCGCGCTTCCTGACCGTCGGGGCCAGCAGCCCCGTGCTCGACGAGCTGCTCGCGCGCCTGGGGGTCGCCCAGGTCGTCGCCGTCCCCCTGCTGGCCGGGACCACGCTGCTCGGGGTGGCCACCGCCTCGTGGGCGGCGGGCGCACCGGTACCGAGCCGTGACGGGGACGTCCTCGCCCGCCTGCGCGGCGTCGGCGACCAGGGCGCGACCGCGCTGCAGAAGGCCCGGCTGCTCGAGACCGTCCGCCACCAGGCGACCCACGACACGCTCACCGGCCTGCCCGGCCGCGGGCTGCTCCTCGAGCGGCTGGAGCGCGCGCTGGCGACGAACCCGGCGGACCGGCACGTGGCGGTCCTCTTCTGCGACCTCGACGGGTTCAAGCAGGTCAACGACACGCTCGGGCACGCCGCGGGCGACGAGCTCCTCCGGCAGGTGTCCGCGCGGCTGCGCGGCGCGATCCGGCCGGGCGACGTGGTGGGTCGGCTCAGCGGCGACGAGTTCGCCGTCGTCCTGCCCCGTCTGTCCGCGCCCGAGGACGCCGCGCAGGTGGTCGAGCGCATCCACGCCGGCTTCGCCGAGCCGTTCCGGCTGGGGAACCGGCGGGTCGGCGTCGGCACCAGCGTGGGCGTCGGTGTCCACTCCGGCGAGCACGGCGCGGCCGACGAGGTCCTGGGTGCCGCGGACGCCGACATGTACCGGCACAAGCGGCTCCGGCGGAGCGAGGGCCCCGTGCCCGCCGGCGGCCCCCCGGCGCGCTGACCGGACCCGGCCGCTCCGGGGTGGACGTCGTGCCCGTTCCGCCTCGCCCCCCTCGCACGGGTCGGTCGCGCTCAACCGGGATGACCACCGTGCCGATGCGATGCAGGTGAGGACCTCTGACCGGGGCGGGCCGCTGCGCCGCCGGCACCGCGCGACCCCGCCGCCCGACGGGCGGGACGGCCGGGAGCCCGGGCGCCTGGCCGCGCTCGAGGCCGCGGCCGGCGGCCTCGCCTCCGGCGCCGAGCCCGCCGATGCCCTGACCGACCTCCTGACCCATGCCGGCCGGGCCCTGCCCGGTGCCGGGGTGCTCCTCGCTGTGACCGCCGCGGACGGCGAGGGCGTGCTGTCGCGTGCCGCCGGTGTCCCGGCGGAGCAGGTGGCCGGCCTCGCCGCGGTGCTCGTCGCCGGTACCGCGCCGGCACCCGGCGCCGTCGTGGTCGACGTGGTCTCCGGCCGCCGCTGGCACGGGCGCCTGGCCGCCCTGCCCGCGGCGGGCGACGCCCCGGCCGCGGGCACCGCCGGCGACACCGCTGCCGTGCTGCGCGCCTACGCCGGGCTGGCCGCCGCCGTTCTCGAACGGGGGGCTGCCCTGGAGCAGGCCCGCGCCGAGGCGGCCCGCGCCGCCGCCCTCACGGCCCTGGGCCCGGCCGTGGCGGCCGCCCCCGACGCCGCGGCCGTGTGCGCCGAGGCGGCCGCCGCGCTGCCCGGTGTCGTCGGCTGCGACCGGACGACGCTGCTGCTGTGGGAGACCGGGGCCGGTCGGCTGCGGGCCGTGGCCGGCAGCGGATCGGCCGATCCCCTGCCGCTCGAGCTGCACGCCGAGGAGACCCCCGAGCTGGTGGGCATGCTCACCGACCGCGCGCCCCGGGTGCTGCGCTGGGAGTCGTGCAGCCCGGCCGTCCGCGACCTGCTGGGCGCCGGCGGGGTCACCGACGCGCTCGCCGTGCCGCTCGTCGCGGGCGGAGTCTTCCTCGGCGTCGTCGCCGCCAGCTGGCCGGCCGGCCGCACGCCCGCCGGGTTGGAGGGCGAGCCGCTCGACCGGCTCCGCGCCGCGGCCTCGACGATCGCGGTGGCGGTGGACCGCGCCCGGCTCGCCGAGACCCTGCGCCACCAGGCCACCCACGACGCGCTCACGGGCCTGCCCAACCGCGGGTTGCTGCGCGAGCGGCTGGAGACCGCCCTGGCCGCGGTGCGGGCCGACCAGTCCGTCGGCGTCCTCTGCTGCGACCTCGACGGCTTCGCCGCCGTGAACGGTGAGCACGGCGCCCAGGCCGGCGACGAGCTGCTCCGCCAGGTGGCCGCCCGGCTGCGCGCCGCCGTCCGCCCGGCGGACACCGTGGCGCGGCTCGGTGCCGACGAGTTCGCCGTCCTACTGCCCGGACTGGGAGGCCCCGCGGACGCCGAGGCCGTGCTGACCCGCGTGCGGGCGTGCTTCACCGAGCCGTTCCGGCTGGCCCGGCGGCCGGTGCAGGTGGGCACCACCGTGGGCGTGGCCGTGCACTCCGGCGAGTGGGGGGTGGCCGACGACCTCCTGGCCGCCGCCCTGGCCGACCGCCGCGGGGGCTGAGCGCCCTCAGCCGCGCAGCCGCGCCTGCAGGGCGGCCTGCTCCGCCGGCCCGAAGCCGTGCGCCGCCAGCCAGCCGGCGGGGCCGCCGTGCCGCTCGTCGAGCAGGGAGAGCACGCGCTGCATCGTCTCCGCCCGCGGCGTGTGGACGGCGACGTCGCGGCGAGCCAGGTCCTCGGCGTAGGTCGGGGAGGTGGCGAGCTTGGCCACCAGCGCGTCGATGATCTCCGCCGTCAGCGCGTAGTCGGCGACGATCTCCTCCTGCGGAACGCCGGCGACGGCGAGGGCGAAGGCGACGATGACGCCGGTGCGGTCCTTGCCCGCGGCGCAGTGCACCACCGAGGCGCCGTCCGCGGCGGCCAGCGCGCGCAGCGCCCCCGTCACGTTCTCCGGCCGGTGCTCCAGGTAGCCCAGGTAGGACCGCACGGCCGGCGGCTCGCCCTCGTCCTGCTCGGCCACCTGCCGGGGCAGCAGCGACTCGGCCCAGCCGCCGGGCAGCTCGGGGACCTCGGTCTCCTCCACCGCGAACACGTCGGTGTGGTGGCCCCGCTCGGGCAGCAGGCTGAAGTGGCGGTGGACGACCCCCGGCACCGACCGCAGCGGCCCGCGGCCCTCCAGCAGGACCTCGGCGGTGCTGCGCAGGTCGATCACCTCGCGCAGGCCGAGGCCGGACACCAGCCGGTGGACGTCGGCGTCGGTCAGGGTCTGCAGGTTGTCGCTGCGCAGCACGCGCCCGGGGAGCGTCGTCCCGCCGTCGACGGTGGGCAGGCCGCCCAGGTCGCGGGTGTTGGTCGTCCCGTCCAGGGTCAGCCAGCGGTCGGTGCGCACGGAGTCCATCGGGCGAGAGGTCACGCACCGACGGTACGGCGAGCCGGGGACGGCGCGGCGACGGGCGGGCGTCCAGCGAGCAGCCGGTCGCAGACCTCGAGGAGCCGCCCGCGCAGGACGGCACCGCGGTCGGCCAGGGCGCGCTGCCGGCGGGCGTACTCGGCGCGCCCCTCCGGCGTCTCGACGGCGACGGCCGGCTCCCCGTGGGCGCGCAGGTCGTAGGGCGAGGCCTGCATGTCCAGCAGCCGGACGTCGGCGGCCAGCGCGAAGCAGTCCAGCGCCAGCTCGCCCGGGACCGCGGGTCCCAGCTTGAGCGACCACTTGTGCAGGTCCATCCCGGCGTGCAGGCAGCCCGGCTGCTCGAGGTCGACCTGCGTGGCGCGGGTCGGCTGCAGCGCGGCGCGGTCGGCGGCCTCGGGGGTGAAGAAGCGGAACGCGTCGTAGTGCGTGCACCGCAGCGCCGAGGCCTCGACGACGGCGTCGGTGCCCGCCCGCCCCAGCCGCAGCGGCAGCGCGTGGCGCCGCTCGTCGGCGCGGTACACCATCGCCCACTCGTGCAGGCCGAAGCAGCCGGTGAAGGGGGCCCGGCTCGCGGTCGCGGCCAGCAGGCGCGCGACGAAGCGGACCGTGCCGTCGCGGTCGGCCAGGTAGGCGGCCGGGTCCAGGGCGACCACGCCGTCGGCGTCCGTGCGGTACCAGCGGGTGCCGGCCTGCGGGGCGGGCGTCCCGTCATCGGGGAGCAGCGCCACGCCCGCACCGGGGTGCCAGCGGCGCAGCAGCGCCGGGCGGGTGTCGTAGTAGGTGAAGAGGAAGTCCTCGATCGGGTGGGTCTCGCCGCGGGGCCGCCGGGCGCGGTGCCCGGCGGTCAGCGCATCGGCCCGCTCGGCGTGCGCCGCGGCTCGCCGCGCCCACTCGGCCGGCGGGAGCCGGGTCCCCCCGGCGAGGGGACGGGCGGCGCTCGGCACGGCACCCAGGGTAGGTCGCCCTCGCGACGGGCCCGTCCGGCGGGCGCACCCGTGACACGTGTCAGGGGTGCGCCCGTGCAGGTGGGCGGCCGGGTCGTGAGCGCCGGCACCTGTGCCCGGGCCCGCCCGGCGGCAGCCTGGAGGTGTCCCCGAGCACCCCGCCGCGCCGCGGCCGGGCCCCGCCCCAGGAGGTCCCATGCACCCGTCCCCCGTCCCCCCGGCCACGGACGGCGGCCCGCCGGCCGTCGAGGTCGTCGACCTGGAGCGCCGCTACGGGGCCTTTCCCGCGGTCCGCGGCATCTCCTTCGAGGTCCGGCCCGGAGAGGTCTTCGCCCTCCTCGGCGTCAACGGGGCCGGCAAGACCTCCGCGCTGGAGGTCGTCGAGGGGCTCGCCCGTCCGAGCGCGGGCCGCGTCCGGGTGCTGGGGCGCGACCCGCTCACCGAGCGGGCCGCCGTCCGGCCGTCCCTGGGCGTGCTCCTGCAGGCCGGCGGGCTGCCCGGCGACCTGACGGTGGCCGAGACCGTCCGGTTCTGGGCCGGGACGCTGACCTCTCCGCGGCCCGTGGCGGAGGCCCTGTCCCAGGTCGGTCTGACCGGACGGGCCGACGTCGCGGTGCGCAGCCTCTCCGGTGGAGAGCGCCGGCGCCTGGACCTCTCCCTCGCCCTGCTGGGCCGGCCACGGGTCGTCGTCCTCGACGAGCCCAGCACCGGCCTGGACCCGGAGAGCCGCCGCGCGGTGTGGGAGCTGGTCCGCCGGCACGTGGCGGAGGGTGCCGCCGTCGTCCTCACCACGCACCACCTGGAGGAGGCCGAGGAGCTGGCCGACCGCATCGCCGTGATGCGCGCGGGCCGGATCGTGCTCAGCGGCACCGCCGGCGAGATCGCCGCCACCCAGCCGGCGACGATCCGGTTCGAGCTCCCCCCGGGCGCGCCCGCGCTCCCGTCGCTGCCCGGCGTGCGGCCGGTGCGCGCGGCACCGCGGGTCGAGCTGCACACCCCGGCCCTCCAGCCCGCACTCACCCGGCTGCTGGCCTGGGCCGAGCGCGAGCGTGTGCCCCTGACGGGCCTGCAGGCCCGCTCGGCGACCCTCGAGCAGGCCTTCCTCGCCGTCGCCGACGCCCCCGAGGACTCCCCGTACCCGGCGCGCGCCGCCTGACCGCACCGACTCCGGAGGACCGCCCCCATGGCTCCCACCCGCACCCCTTCCCGCACCCGCCGCGTCCGCGTGCTGGCCGGCGCCGAGACCCGGCTGCTGGTGCGCAACCGCACCGCGCTGGTGAACTCCGTCCTGCTGCCGCTGCTGCTCGTGGCGGCGGTGCCCGCTCTGGGCCTGGGCGGGGACGAGGTTGCCGCCGGCCCGCAGCTGCTCGTGGCCGCCGTCGGCGTCACGCTCGTCTTCCTCACCTACTACAACCTCGTCACGACCTTCGTGGCCCGCCGCGAGGAGCTGGTGCTCCAGCGGATGCGGACCGGCGAGCTCTCCGAGGCCGAGGTCCTGCTCGGCACGGCCGCGCCGACCCTGCTGGTCACGCTGGGGCAGGTAGCCCTCGTGACGGCCGGCGTCGCCGTCATCGGCGAGTGGGCCGCGCCGGTCGACGTCGTGCTGCCGCTGGTCGCGCTGGTCGGCGGGGCCGCCCTCATGGTGCTGCTCGCGCTGGCCAGCACGGCGTTCACGCGCAGTCCGGAGAGCGCCCAGATCACCACGCTGCCGCTGGTGGTGGCGACGACGGCGCTGTCGGGCCTGCTCTACCCGCTGTCGGTCCTGCCCGGCCAGCTGGCCGACGTCGCCCGCCTCCTCCCGCTCACGCCGGTGGTCGAGCTGACCACGCTGGGCCTGACCGGCCGGACCGCGGACGGCGACGTCGTCGACCTCGCCGGTGCCTGGGCCGCCGCACCGCTGCCCCTGGCCGTGCTGGCGGCCTGGCTGCTCGCCGGCGCCGTCGTCGTGCCGCGGGTGTTCCGCTGGGCACCCCGCCGGTGACCGCGGGATCCGCCACCGGTGGCCGGTACGGCAGCATCCTCGCCGTGCCGACCGTCACGCGGTGGTGGGAGAGCCGCACCGCGCCCCAGCGCCTGGACCTGTACACCCGGTGGTCCTTCTACGGCTGGCTCGGCCTCACCCCGGCGCTGGCGCTGCTCGCCCTGGCGCCGGTCGCCGCGGAGGCCGGCCCGGCGCTGGTCGCCGCCCACGTGGCCGGCTGCGCCGCGGTCGGCGGGCTGGGGATCGCGCTGGCCCGGGCCGGGCTGTCCGCTCCCCGCCAGGCGCCGGCTGCGCCGACGGCGCTGCTCGGCTCCCTGGGGCTCGTCGCGCTGGGCACGGCGGGGGTCGGTCTCGCCGCCGCGCACGGGTCCTCCTCGCCCGAGGCGGTGGTGTGGGCGGTCGGGCTGCCGCTCGCGATGGTGCCGGCCGCGGCCGCCCCCCTCTGGTCCTCCCGGGTCCTCGCCGGCGCAGCCGCGGCGGCCGGCGCGTTCGTCGGCCTGGCCGCCGCGGCCGTGGGCAGGCCCGCCGCCGGTGCGGTCGCGCAGGGGGTCACGGTGGCGCTGGCCGTCGGCGGGCTGGCGGTGGCCTTCCGCTTCTCGGTGTGGGTGCTCGACGTCGTCGTCGAGACCGAGCGCAACCGCGGCGTGCAGCTGCAGCTCGCCGTCGCCGAGGAACGGCTGCGGTTCGCCCGCGACCTGCACGACGTCATGGGCCGCAACCTCTCGGCGATCGCGGTGAAGAGCCAGCTCGCCGGCGAGCTGGTGCGGCGGCAGCGGCCCGAGGCGGCCGACGAGGTCGCCGACATCAGCCGGATCGCCGAGCAGTCGCTGCGCGAGGTGCGCGAGGTGGTGCGCGGTTATCGCACCGCCGACCTGACCGGCGAGCTCGCCGGTGCCCGCTCCGTGCTGCGCGCGGCAGGGGTCAGCTGCACCGTGACCGGCGAGGAGCACGGGGGCGCCCTGCCGGAGGACGTGCAGGCAGCGCTGGGCTGGGTGGTCCGGGAGGCGGTCACGAACGTGCTGCGCCACAGCCGCGCCGGCACGTGCACGGTCACCCTCGCCGCCGGCGACCGCTCGGCGACGCTGACGGTCGTCAACGACGGGGCCGGGCCGGGCGAGCCGCGGTGGGGCAGCGGGCTCACCGGTCTGGCCGAGCGCCTGGCCGCCGCCTCCGGGCGGCTGACGGCGGGTCGCGACGGCGGGCGGTTCGTGCTCGCCGCGACGGTGCCGGTGGAGGGAGTCGCGTGATCCGGGTGCTGCTGGCCGACGACGAGAACCTCATCCGGTCGGCGCTGGCCGCGCTGCTGGCCCTGGAGGACGACGTCGAGGTGGTGGCCCAGGCCGCGTCGGGCGCCGAGGCGCTGGCCATGGCCCGGGCGCACGCGCCCGACGTCGCGGTCCTGGACCTGCAGATGCCCGACCGGGACGGGATCTCCGTGGCCGCCGAGCTGGCCGGGCTGCTGCCCGGCTGCGCCTGCGTCATCGTGACCGGCCACGGGCGCGCCGGGCACCTGAAGCGGGCGCTGGAGGCCGGGGTGCGCGGCTTCCTGCCCAAGACCGTGCAGTCGTCGGTGCTGACCGACGTCGTCCGCACCGTCCACCGGGGCGGACGCTACGTCGACCCGGAACTGGCCGCCGAGGCGATCAGCGCCGGCGACAGCCCGCTCACGCCGCGGGAGGCCGACGTCCTGGAACTGGCCGCGACCGGCGCGCCGGTCGAGGAGATCGCCGCCCGCATCCACCTGTCCCCGGGGACGGTCCGCAACCACCTCTCCGCGGCCGCGGCGAAGCTGGGCGCGCCCAACCGGCACGCGGCCGTGGCGGCCGCCCAGCGGCACGGCTGGATCTAGCCGGCGTCGTTGCCGCCGCGGACGACGGAGTCGTCGCGCTGCGCGTCGTCGTCGGTGGTGAGGGTGGTGTCGAGCTCGCCGCGGTCGCTCGCGTCGTCCCCGGTCTGGCCGTCGACGAGGTTCTCGCGGCTGTCGGCGGTGTCCGGGGAGTCGCCGTAGCCGGTGCTCTGGGGGTCGCTCATCGGTCCGTTCTGCCTCCGGATCGTGGGTCGGTCACGCGAGCCTCCCGGGGGGCGGTCGCTGTCGGGAGACGCATGCCCGCCGTCCCGGAACCGGAAACGGCGACGGCCGCCTCCCCGGGCGGGGGAGGCGGCCGTGACCCCGTCCTCTCCGCCGCAGTGGCCACTTGGGCGGAGAGGAGGCTCAGAACGCGGCCTCGTCGACCTCCATGAGGGAGTTGTCGGTGGCCTCGACGATGGCCCGCTCACCGGCCAGGCGCGGCAGCACCTGCGTGGCGAAGAAGCGCGTGGCGGCGAGCTTGCCCTCGTAGAAGTGCCGGTCGCGCTCGCTGACCTCCCCGGACAGCGCGGCGAGGGCGACCTCGGACTGCCGGATCAGCAGCCACGCGGTGACCAGGTCACCGACGGCCAGCAGCAACCGGGAGGTGTTCTGGCCGATCTTGTAGACGTTGGCCATGTCGTCCTGGGCGGCGGTCAGGTGGCCGAACATGGCGGTGAGCATCGACTGCACCTCGCCCAGGGCGGTGGCCAGGTGCGCCCGCTCCTCCTTGAGGCGACCGTTGCCGGCCTCCGCGTCGATCGTGGCCTGGATCTGGGAGGCCAGCCAGGTGAGCGCGACGCCGCCGTCCTTGACGATCTTCCGGAAGAAGAAGTCCTGGCCCTGGATCGCCGTCGTCCCCTCGTAGAGGGTGTCGATCTTGCTGTCGCGGATGTACTGCTCGATCGGGTAGTCCTGCAGGTAGCCCGAGCCGCCCAGCGTCTGCAGCGACTCCTGGGTGAGCAGCTGGGTCGCCCGCTCCGAGCCGAAGCCCTTGACCACGGGCAGCAGCAGGTCGTTCACGCGGGCCGCGAGCTGCGCCTCCTCGCTCCCGGCCTGACCGGCGGCCTGGGCGTCCATCACCTGGTCGCGGAAGGTCGCCGCGTACAGGTACAGAGCGCGCATGCCCTCGGCGTAGGCCTTCTGGAGCATGAGCGAGCGCCGGACGTCGGGGTGGTGGGTGATCGGGACGCGCGGGGCGTCCTTGGCCGTGGCGGCCAGGTCGGCGCCCTGGATGCGGTTCTTCGCGTAGTCCAGCGCCACCTGGTAGCCGGCCGACAGGGTGGCGATGGCCTTGGTGCCGACGAACATCCGGGCGTACTCGATGATCCGGAACATCTGGGCGATGCCGTCGTGCACCTCGCCGACCAGCCAGCCCTTGGCCGGGACCGGTCCGTCGCCGAAGGTGACCTCGCAGGTCGTGGAGACCTTCAGGCCCATCTTCTTCTCGACGTTGGTGACGTGCACGCCGTTGCGCTCGCCGAGCTCGCCGGTCTCGACGTCGACGTGGAACTTGGGGACGACGAACAGCGACAGGCCCTTCGTGCCCGGCTTCGCCCCCTCGGGGCGGGCCAGCACCAGGTGGATGATGTTGTCGCTCAGGTCGTGCTCGGCCGAGGTGATGAACCGCTTCACGCCCTCGACGTGCCACGAGCCGTCGGGCTGCGGCACGGCCCGGGTGCGTCCGGCGCCGACGTCGGAGCCCGCGTCGGGCTCGGTGAGCACCATCGTGGCGCCCCACTGCCGGTCGATCATCAGCTCGGCGAGCTTCTTCTGCTCGGGGGTGCCCAGCTCCCACAGCACGGTGCCGAAGGTGGGGCCCGACCCGTACATGAACACGGCGGGGTTGGCGCCCAGGATCATCTCGAAGGCGGCCCAGCGCAGCGCGACGGGTGCGCCGAAGCCGCCGAGCTCCTCGGGCAGGTCGAGGCGGAACCACTCGCCCTCGGCGAGGGCCCGGACCGACTTCTTGAACCCCTCGGGCAGCACCACGGAGGAGGTCGCCGGGTCGAAGACCGGCGGGTTGCGGTCGGCCTCGGTGAAGGACTCCGCGATCGGCCCCTCGGCCAGCCGGCGGATCTCGGCGAGCACGCCGCGCGCGGTCTCGGCGTCCATCTGGGCGAACGGCCCGGTGCCGAACCGGTCCTTGGTGTCCAGGAACTCGAACAGGTTGAACTCGAGGTCCCGCAGGTTCGCGGTGTAGTGGCTCATGCGCGTGTGGCTCCCGTGCTCCGTGCCGTGTCCGACGAGTTGCTACCCGTCGGTAACAAACACTATTACTCGTCGGTAACAACGGCAAGCGCACGGCGGTCCGACACGCTGGGGAGGGGAGGACCTGACCCCATCGGAGGAGCCGCGGGTCACGGGGACCGCAGCGTGCCCGTCGGCCCCGCCGCCGCCGTTACGGTGCGGGCGTGATCGCCGTCGCCGCCCTCGGGGTCGTGGTGCTGGGCTGCCTCGCCGTGTTCCAGGCCGCCCTCGTCGCCGGAGCACCGTGGGGCCGGTTCGCGTGGGGCGGGCAGCACGTCGTGCTCTCGGCGGCGCTGCGCGTGGGGAGCGCCGTCTCGATCGTGGTGTACGGGGCCGTCGCGCTCGTGCTGCTCGAGGCCGCCGCGGCCTCCGACGTCCTGCCCGACGGCCTGGTGGACGTCGCGCTGTGGGTCCTGACCGGCTACTTCGCCCTCGGTGTCGTGATGAACGCCGCGTCGCGCAGCAGGCCCGAACGCCTGGTGATGACGCCGCTCGCCGCCGTCCTCACCGGGGTGTGCCTCGTCCTCGCTCTCGGCTGATCGGCGCGTGCCGCCGCGACGTCAGCGGTTGCGGCGGCGGGCCCGCAGGACGGCGCCGGCCAGCGCCGAGACCAGCGCCCCCAGGACGGCGGCGATGAGCAGCGCGAGCACGAGGGGCGCGTTGACGTCGGCGAAGACCAGGCTGATGTCGACGCTCTGGGTGTTGAAGACGACGAACAGCACCAGCACCACGGTGACGAACACGAGCAGGGCCAGCGCGAGGGTCCGGCCGATCGTCCGGCCGGTGTGGCGCCGCGGGGTGGCCGGGCCGCCGGTCGCGCCACGGGGAGGCCCCGCAGGACCGTGACCGGCCGTTCCACCGGCCGTCCCGCCCGCCAGGCCACCGCCGGGTGCGGTCCCGCCCGGCGCGGCAGGCCCCGGCGTGCCGGAGGCGCCGGGAGGTCCCGGGTAGGGGTCGGCGGGGGACGGGGGCATGGTCACGCCGGGAGTCTGCCCCTGGGAGGGAAGGTCAAACGGCCACGGGACCGTTCGTGATCAATTCGCGTCCGGCTCGGTGTCGGCAGGCGGCCAGGCGGGGCCGGCGATCCCGTCGGCGGGACCCTGCGTCTCGCCCAGCGACTCCCGGTCCTCGCCGGGCGCCTTGTCCGCACCCAGCGGCCGCGCCTCTCGCTCGGAACCGGCGCCGTCCGCATCGGGCATCGTCATGGTCCTGCGGTGCCCGGTCCGGACCACGCGGAAACGGCGGGGTCGTGAGCACCGGCCGACACGCCGGTGCAGCGGCACGGCCCGGTCCGTCAGTCGTCCAGCGCGGGCCCCGCCTCGTGCCTCGGGTGGCCGGCCGTGCGCTCGCGCTGCTTCATCCGCGCCTCGTAGACGTGCCGGTCGCCGCCGGAGAGCTCGGTGCGGGCACGCTCGTCGAAGCTCCGGAAGACCGACCAGTACGAGGCGTCGTAGTCCTCGACGATCTGGAACGTCCACCGGTCGGCGATGACGTTGCGGCCCACGAGGTCGCGGTCGAGGTCGTCGGCCAGCTGCGTGTGCCCGGCCTCGCGGAAGAGCTGCACGGCGTCCTGGAGGAGGAGGTCGGCCTTGCCGGAGTGCTGGTGGAAGCCGTAGAGCTGGCCCCGGGCCTGCTCGATGGTCTCGAGGGCCTCGGAGAGCTTGCCGAGGGCCTCCACCGTGGTGTCGTCGAGGTCCGGGCGGCTGCGGTCGTCGGTCACCCCTGCATCCTGCGGTCCGCACGGCGTCGCCGCTCGTCCGGACGGGGACACCCCCGGCGCAGCGCCTCAGGCCGTGGCGGTCGAGCCGACCGGGGCCGCGTCGATGAGCCGCTCGGCCAGCTGGCGCCCGTGCGCGGCCGGCCCGTCGGGACCCAGCAACCCGCCGGAGAGGTACATCCCGTCGATGACCAGGTGGATCTGGGCGGCCAGGTCCTCGCCCGCCCCGGGCAGGAGCTCGTCGGCCAGCCGCTCCAGCCGGGCGTGGAGCTGGAACTTGTAGTCCGCGGCCGCGTTGCGGGCCGGGTGCGTCGGGTCGTCGTACTCGCTGCTCACGTTGGTGAAGGGGCAGCCCCGGAAGCCGGCGCGGGTGACGTCGCGCTCGACGATGTCCACGACCGCGAGCAGGGCGGCGCGCGGGTCGCCGTCCAGCCGGGCCAGGTCGGCGTCGACGGCGCCGAGCACGGTGGCCGCCTTCCGGGCCAGGTAGGCGCCGACGAGCTCGTCCTTGCTCTTGAACAGCCGGTACACCGTCATCTTGCCCAGGCCGGTCTCGCGGACGAGCTCGTCCATGCCCACGCTGCGGGAGCTGCGGGAGGAGAAGAGCCGCTCCGCGGTGTCGAGCACGATGGCCTGCCGCTCCGCGCGACTGCGGCGGACGGGGCCCGCGACGTCGTCGGCGGGAGCGAGGGAGAGGGCGGCTGCGGTCACGTCCGGATCGTGCACCGGCTCGTGACGGAGCAGTTCGCGGCACGCCGGTCCCGGACCCAGGTTGGTTGCACTGGGTGACGAGAGGCGCCCGGGTGAGCCGGGGCGCCGGTGGTGCGTGAGCCGTCTGTGACGGCCGGCCTCCCGGCAGGGCCCGTCGCGAGCCTGTGAGCCGGGGGGGGCCCGCCTCAGGCCCGGCGCACCCGGCGGGGGTTGGCGAGCAGCTGCGACACCGGGCCGGCGGTCGACTGGTCCCCCCGGGCCTCGTCCACCAGTTGCTCGACGGCGTTCTCCGTGGTCACCCGGGCCTCGCGCTGCGTGTCCTCCATGGAGGACAGCCTCCCCTCCCGGCCCGCCGGGGAAACAGCCCCACGGGAGTGAGATGCAGCCGAACCCCTGAGATGTGCCTCACAGCGCCGCTGCGCGGCTCGCAGTCGGCACGACGTCGGAGGTGTGCCCGCCGCCGCCGTGCCCGCCGCCGCCCGAGGCGGTGCGACCGCGCCGGCGGGTGGCGGTGAGCACGGTGGCCCAGGTCAGCACCGAGACCGTCACGACGAAGAAGCTCGGCGGCAGGTTGAACATGGCCGCGAGGACCAGGCCCGTCCACACCGACAGCAGCGCGATCGCGACGGAGATCGCCGCCACCCGTCCCGGCCGGGCGGTCAGCCGCAGCGCGGTCGCGGCCGGGGTCACGACCAGGCCGAACAGCAGCAGGGTGCCCACCACCTGGACCGCCATGGTGATGGTGAGGGCGAGCAGGACGACGAACGCCACCCCCAGCGCGCGCACCGGCACCCCCCGCGCCTCGGCGACGGCCGGGTCGACCGAGGCGAACACCAGCGGCCGGGCGACGAGGGCGAGGACGACCACGACCGCGGCGGTGAACAGGGCGAACACGACCAGTTCGTCGTCGGAGACCGCCAGCAGGTTGCCGAAGAGCACCGACGTGGTGGTGCTGGCGTTGGCGCTGGCCAGCGATCCGAACAGGACCCCCAGCCCGGTGGCGAAGGCCAGGACCGTGCCGGTGGCGATCTCCCGCTCGGCCACGCGCCGCCCGAGCAGGCCGATGAGCAGCCCCCCGCCCAGGCAGAACACGGCGAGGCCGAGCGTGACCGGGGCGCCGACGAGGATGGCACCGGTCGCGCCGGGGAAGCCGATGTGGGCCAGGGCGTGCGCGGCGAAGGCGTTGCTCCGGGTGACGACGAAGTAGCCGAGCAGGCCGGCGGCGATCGCCACCAGCGAGCCGCCGAGCAGGGCGTTGCGCATGAAGCCGGTCTGGAGGACGTCCCACCAGTTCGACTGGAACTGCACGGAGGCGGCGAGCGCGCTCATGACGGGTCCGGGCCGGTGGCGCGGGTGAACAGGTCGCCCTGCGCCGTCCGCACGACCCGCACCGTCGTCCCGTAGAGGTGGGTGAGCAGGTCCTCCTGGACCACGTCCCCGATCGGGTCGTGGTGCGGGTGGCCGTCGAGCAGGTAGACGGCGTCGGTGAGGACCGGCAGCAGCGGGTTCAGGTCGTGGGCCACCACCATGATCGTCACCGACCGCTCGCGGCGCAGCTCGCCGAGCAGCGTGACGATCTCCTGCTGGTTGCGCAGGTCGAGGTTGGCCAGCGGCTCGTCGAGCAGCAGCAGCTCCGCGTCGTCCACGATCGCCTGGGCGATGGCCACGCGCTGCTGCTGGCCGCCGGACAGCTCCGACATCCGCCGGTCGGCGTACCCGAGCGCCCCGACGCGGCGCAGCGCCTCCTCCACGCGGGCCCGGTCGGCGGCGGTCGTGCGGCGCAGGCCGAAGCGGTGGCCGGTCAGGCCGAGCGTCACCAGGTCCCGGCAGCGGATCGCGTCACCGAGGGCGGCGGTGTAGTTCTGCGGCACGTAGCCGATCCGCCGGTCGCCCCGCCGCGGGGCGGCGCCGAGCACCTCCACCCGGCCGGCGGCGACCGGGAGCAGCCCGAGCGCCACCTGGAAGAGCGTCGTCTTGCCCGCACCGTTGGGGCCGATGACCCCGACCACCGCCCCGGCGGGGACGGCGAGGGTGCCCTGTGACCAGACGGTCCGGCCGCCGCGGACGACGCTGACGCCGTCCAGGACGAGGGCCGGGGGCCGCGTCGTCCCGCCGGGCGTGGTCGTCGCGAGGCCCGCGGTCACACCGAGTCCTCGAGGGCGTCGGAGAGTCGCTCCAGCTGGTCCACCTGCCACTCGACGAACGAACCGTCGTCGTCCGGCGGGGATTCCGTGACCTCGACGACGGGGACGCCCGCCCGCTCGGCCGCGGTCCGCAGCCGATCGGGCAGCCCGACGACGGTCTGCGTGTTGTGGACGAGGACGTCGACCCGCCCGGCGACCAGTGCGGCCTCGAACTCGGCCACGTCGCCCGGGGCCGGCTCGCCGCTGCCCTGGACGCCGGACCGGTAGCCCTCGGGGGTGGCGTCGGTGAGCCCGACGGCCCGGGCTGTGCGGTCGAGGACCGGCTCGGTCGCCGCGTACGAGCGGCCGGCCGAGACCTCGCGCAACCGGGCCAGCGCCTCGACGTAGGGCTGCAGCTCGGTGGTGAACCGCTGGCGCTGCTGCTGCAGGTAGGGCGCGGCGTCGGCGGAGAGCTCGCTGAGTGCCTGCGTCACCGCGTCGGCGACGCGCGGGAGCAGCTCGGGCTCGTACCACAGGTGCGGGTCGTCGCCGGGCCGTGCGCCGGCCACCTCGGCGACGTCGACGACGACCGGCCGCGGCGAGACGCCGGCCGCGGCGTCGGCCGCCCAGGTGTCGTACCCGAGGCCGTTGTAGACGACGAGGTCGGCGTCGGCGAAGGCCGCGACGTCCCCCTCGGTCGCCTCGTACCCGTGCGGGTCGCCCGCGCCCTGCCCCAGCACGGTCGTGACCGTGGTGCAGTCGCCGCCGAGCTGGTCCACCACCGAACCCCACGGCGCGACCGAGACGACGACGTCGAGGACCTCCCCGGGGCAGTTCGCGGGATCCCCCGCGTCGGTGACCGGTCCGGCGTCCCCGTCCGAGCAGCCGGCCAGGGCCAGGCCGGTGAGGACCGCCAGGACGGCGGCCGGGGTGCGACGCACGGAGCTCCTCGGCATGGGAATCGTTATCGGTCCTCCAGTATGGCGCATGCCCGGACGTCCGCCGTCAGGCCACCGGCAGGCCCTCGTGTCCCGCGGAGTGTGTACGCCGTCCCGACATGCGATACGACATGTCACGCAGGGGAAACAGCCGGGTAACGCGCGCGCGGTGCGATCGACGCATGACGACCGCCACCTCGCTCCTGGCGCTCTCGCCGCAGGCCGAGCGCACCTTCGCCGCCCCGGCCCCCTCGCAGCACGCGCTCCCGGCGACGCCGGCGACGGTGCGCTGGGGGGCCATCGACCCGGCGGCCGCACCGGTCCTGGAGGTCGCCTCGGGGGCCGCGGTCGCGGTGGAGGCGGTGACCCACCACGCGGGGGACGCCCCGGAGCTGATGATGGACGCCGCCCTCGACGAGATCTGGGCGGCGATCCCCGAGGCGGAGCGCGGGCCCGGCGTGCACGTGCTCACCGGCCCCGTCGCGGTCGCCGGGGCGCGCCCGGGCGGGGCGGTCGCCGTCCGCATCGGGACCATGGCCCCGCGGGTGCCCTACGGCTCGAACTGCGCCGCCAACTGGGGCCTGCTGTACGACACGTACGGCAAGGAGCGGATCACCGTCTACGAGCTCGACTCCTCCGAGGGGGTGCCGGCCGGCGAGTTCCCGACGATCGCGCAGCCGGTCTTCGGCTACGACTTCACCTCGCGGGCGCTGTACGACGTCCCGGGGTGGCGGACGCCGGCGTCGGCCCGCGTGGAGGAGCCGTTCACCCGGCCGGTGCGGGTGCCGGTCCGGCCGCACTTCGGGCTGATGGGCGTGCTGCCCGGAGGCGACGACGTCCTCTCCAGCATCCCTCCGGGCGTCTTCGGCGGGAACGTGGACAACTGGCGGTTCGGCCCGGGCGCCACCGTCTTCTACCCGGTGTTCCGCGAGGGCGCCGGCGTCTACTGGGGCGATCCGCACTTCGCCCAGGGCGACGGCGAGGTGTGCGGCACGGCGATCGAGGCCTCGGCGAACGCGACCGTGCGGCTGGCCGCGGTCGACGACCTGCGACTGCGCGCGCCGATGCTCGAGACCGGCACCCACTGGTACACGCACGGTTTCGGCGCCGACCTCGACGCGGCCGCCCGGATGGCGGTCGAGGAGATGATCACCCTGCTGCAGTGGCGGGTCGGGCTGTCGGCCGACGACGCGTACTCGCTGTGCTCGGTCGCCATGGACCTGGGCGTCACCCAGGTCGTCGACGGCACCCTCGGCGCGCACTGCGGGATCCGCCGCGACATCTTCGGCTGACCGAGCCCCCCGTCCCCTCGACGAGATCTGCACAGTCGTCACCATCAGCGGCTGATGCCGCCCACTGTGCAGATCTCGTCGCGGCTGTGGACGGCGCGAGCGCGTGATGGGCCGCTCCGGGCACCCTGCGCCGGTGCCCAGCCGCTCTCCCCGCCTCCGCGTCCACGGCCCCACCACCCGCTCGGAGGTCCTCGCCGCCGGCCTGGGTGAGCGGGCACTCCGCCACCCGGGCGTGCGCCGGCTCTCCCGGGACACCTACCTGCCGCGGGCACTGGCCGACGACGTCGACTCCCGGGTCGCCGCCGTCCTCCTGACCGCACCACCCGGCGCGGTCGCCAGCCACCGGACGGCGGCGGAGCTGTGGGGGCTGCAGATCCCGCTGCAGCCGCGCGACGCGCGGGTGCACCTGACCGTCGACCCCGGGAGCTCGGTGCGCGCCCGGCAGGACCGCTGCATCCACCGGACCGCCCGTGTCCCGGCCGATCTCACCGAGTCCCGGGGCCTCCCCGTCACCACGCCCGCCCGCACGTGGCGGGACCTCGCCTCGGTCCTGGAGCCCGCCGCCCTGCTCGCGGTGACCGACCAGGTGCTCAGGCGGTTCTGCTCGCCCGGTGACCTCACCGACGCACTGGCCCGGCGTCCTGGCGGCCGGGGGGCCAGACGGGCGCGGGACGTCCTACCGCTCGGCAACCCGCGTGCCGGTTCGCCGATGGAGTCCGTGCTCCGGTGGCTGCTCCACGACGCCGGCCTGCCGGGACCCGTGCTGCAGTACCGGATCGTCGACGGCGACGGCCGCATCCTGGCGGAGGTGGACATGGCCTGGCCGGAACACCGCCTCGTCGTCGAGTTCGACGGCGACGTGCACCGCGAGCGCGACGTCTTCGTCCGGGACCTCCGCCGCCAGAACGGGATCGTCCTGACCGACTGGACCGTCCTCCGCTACACCTCTGCGGACACCCAGGGCCGGCCGGACGCCGTGGTGGGCGAGATCGGCGCGGCCCTCGGCCGCTGAGAGCCGGGCGAGATCTGCACAGTCGTCAGC
Organism: Trujillonella humicola; assembly: GCF_046233715.1. NCBI lineage: Bacteria > Bacillati > Actinomycetota > Actinomycetes > Geodermatophilales > Geodermatophilaceae > Trujillonella > Trujillonella humicola. The sequence continues at coordinate 46,477 of NZ_JBJNRJ010000001.1, forward strand.
ATCCGGCCCTGATGGTGACGACTGTGCAGATCTCGTCGAGGAGCTGGAGGGGACGGGCTAGAGGTCGAGGGTGAGGGACGGCGTCCTCGCGCGACCGACGCAGACCATCATCGAGCGGCCCGCGGCGCGCTCCTCCTCGGTGAGCACCGAGTCGCGGTGCTCGGGCACCCCGGCCAGCACCCGCGTCTCGCAGGCGCCGCAGTAGCCCTTCTCGCAGTCCGACGACAGCGTGGGGACGACGTCGCGCAGCGCCTCGACGATGCGGCGGTCGGCCGGCACCGTCACCGTCGTCCCGGTGCGGGCGAGGTGGACGTCGAAGGCCACGTCGTGCGAGGTGTCGACCGCCACCTCCTCCTCCGGAGCGGTGAAGCGCTCGACGTGCAGCCGCCCGGAGATCCCGGCCGCGGCGCACGCGGCCTCCATGGCGGCGATCATCGGCGCCGGGCCGCAGCAGTAGACGGCCGTCCCCGGGCCGGTCGCAGCCACGGCGGCGGCGAGGTCCGGCACGCCGTGCACGTCCTGCGGCAGCAGCTGCACCCGGTCCCCGGCGAGCGTCGCGAGGTCCTCGGCGAAGGCCATCGACGCCGCCGTCCGCCCGCCGTAGAGCACGCGCACGGAGGCGCCGCGACCGGTCAGCTCCCGCGCCATCGCCAGGATCGGGGTGACGCCGATGCCGCCGGCGACCAGCAGGTAGTCCGGCGCCTCGACCAGCGGGAAGTGGTTGCGCGGGCCGCGGACGGTCAGCCGGGCGCCGGTGCGGGCGAGCTCGTGCAGCTCGACCGACCCGCCGCGGCCGGCGGCCTCCCGCAGGACGGCGACGGTCCAGGTCGGCTCGGCCGGGTCGCCGCACAGGGAGTACTGCCGCAGCCGGCCCGAGGGCAGCCGCACCTCCAGGTGCGCCCCGGGGGTCCAGGCGGGCAGCTCCGCGCCGGACGGGTCGGCGAAGGTGACCGCGACGACGTCGGTGGCCACCGGGCGCACCGCGGTCACCTCGAGCTCGCGGGTGACGATCGCGGCGGGGGCGGGCGCCGAGCCCAGCCGCGGCCCCGGGGTGAACAGCGCCGGGATCGCGTCCCAGCCGGTCTGGTTGCCGCGGGTGGGGTAGGGGACCAACCCCTCGGGCAGGACGCGGTAGTCGGGCAGCCGGGTGAGGACCTGGCGCATCATCTCGCCGAACATCGCCCGGGCGAGGTGGGCGCCGGCGCAGCGGTGGGTGCCGATGCCGAAGGACAGGTGCCGCTGCGGGTTGCGGTCCAGGACGACGCGCTCGGGGTCGGGGAAGACCTCGGGGTCGTGGTTGGCCGCCACCCAGGGGATGAGCACCCGCTGGCCGGCGCGCATCGGCACCCCGCCGATCTCCGCGTCCGCCAGCAGCGTCCGCGCCATCGACTGCGAGGGGGCGAACACCCGCAGGAACTCCTCGACGGCGACGTCGAGCAGGGCCGGGTCGTCGATCAGCCGCTGCCGCTCCTCGGGGTGCTCCGAAAGCCACACCAGCGTCGAGCCGGTCAGCGAGGTCGTCGTGTCCACGCCGCCGGCGACCAGCAGGTACATCACCGAGACGAGCTCCTGCTCGGTGAACGGCCGGCCCGCGGGGTGCTCGGCGTGCACGAGCGCGGAGACGGCGTCCTCGCGCGGGTCCTCCCGGCGCGCGGCGATGAGCTCGCGGATGCGGGACTCCAGGTACATCAGGCCCTCGACGCCGCGCATCGCCCGCTCCGTGCCCGGGACGCTGGCGAAGATGTCGTGCACGGGCCCGGCGAGCTTCTTCCAGTCGTCGGTGGGGAAGCCCAGCCAGTCCAGGGTGATCGCGGCCGGCACCGGGTTGGTCAGGTCGCGGACGAAGTCGACCGATCCGGACTCCACGAACGCGTCGATCGCCGCGGTGGTGTGCCGGGCGATCATCGGCCGCAACGCCTCGACGGCCTCGAACGACAGCAGCGGGTTGATCAGCTCGCGGTAGGGCGTGGACCGCGGCGGGTCGAGCTCGATCGGGTACTGCTCGAGCCCCGGGCCGAACGGGATCACGAACGAGATGCCGCGGTCGCCCGCCGGCGCCCGCTCGGAGGAGAAGGTGGCGTCGTCGCGGGCGATGCGGACGACGTCGGCGTGCCGGGTGGTGAAGAAGAAGCCCTCGTGGGCCTCGGTCCACCCCACCGGCTGCGTCCGGCGGAACCGGCGGTAGTAGGCCACCGGGTCGGCGTTCGCCTCGGCGGAGTGGTGGTCGAACTGCTCGCCGGGGGATCCGGCAGCGGGCTCGGTACGGGGGTCGGTGAGGGTCAACTCGCGCTCCGGAGGGGCTCGAGGCGGGACGCGCGGTGTTGCCCGGCCGCGCCACCGGGACCAGCGAGACTAGACGGCGCGCGGCGGCAGCAGGCGGATGGCCACGGCCTTCTCCTGCGTGTACTCCCGCATCGCGGCGTAACCGCCGCCGCGGGAGAACCCGCTGTCCTTCTGCATGTTGAACGGGAAGCCGATCACGCCGGCGTCGTGGAACTGGTTCACCGCGACCTGGCCGCTGCGCACGCCGGCGGCCGTCCGGATCGCCCGGGAGACGTCGGAGGTCCAGATGCACGACAGCAGCCCGAAGTCGGTGCGGTTGGCCAGCTCGAGGGCCTCGGCGTCGTCGGCGAAGGTCTGGATGGCCAGCACCGGGCCGAAGACCTCCTCGCGGACGATCCGGGCGTCCGGGCCCACGCCGTCGACCACGGTGGGCTCGACGAACCAGCCGGCGTCGCGGTCGGCGGGGACCCCGCCGCCGGTGAGCACGCGGGCCCCGGTCGTGGGCAGCTCGGTCAGGAAGCCGAGCACCCGCTCGCGCTGCGTGGCGTTGACCAGCGGGCCCATGTCGAGGTCCTCGTCCCAGGCACCGATCCGGACCGCGCGCATGGCCTCGACGACCCGCTCGCGCACCTCGTCGGCGATCGACGCCTGCACGACCAGGCGTGACCCGGCGTAGCAGTTCTGCCCGGCGTTCTCGGTGATCGAGCCGACGATCGCCGGGATCGCGGCGTCCAGGTCGGCGTCGGCGAAGACCAGGTTCGGCGACTTGCCGCCCAGCTCCAGCTTCACCGGCACCAGGTTCTCGGCGGCCGAGCGCATGATCGCCCGGCCGGTCGCGGTCGAGCCGACGAAGCTCAGGTGGTCGATGCCGGCGTGCCCGGAGAGGGCGGCGCCGGCCTGCGGGCCGCCGGTGACGACGTTGAGGACGCCGGCCGGGATGCCGGCCTCGGCGGCCAGCTCGGCCAGCGCCAGGACGACCAGCGGCGCGACCTCCGAGGGCTTGAGGACGACGGTGTTGCCGGCGGCCAGCGCGGGCGCGGCGTTGGCCGCGGTCAGCACGGCGGGCACGTTCCACGGCGTGATGACGGCGCACACGCCCAGCGGCTCCATCAGCGTGTAGCCGTGGAAGTCCGGGCTGCGGGTGGGCAGCGTGACGCCGGTGAGCTTGTCGGCCGCACCGCCGAAGTAGCCGATGATGCCGCCGGCGATGAAGGCGTTCATCCGCCCGCCGGACAGCGGCTTGCCGACGTCCTGGGCCTCCAGCGCGGCGAGCCGCTCGGCGTTCTCGAACACCAGCTGCGACCAGCGGGAGATCAGCGCGCCCCGGTCGGTGGGGTTGGTCGCCGCCCAGCCGGGGGCCGCCCGGCGCGCCGCGGCCACCGCCGCGTCGACGTCGGCCGCGCCGCCCTCGGCGACCGTGGCGAACGGCTGCCCCGTGGCCGGGTCCACCAGTTCCAGGCGCCCTCTGCCGGCGGCGGGCGTCCAGGTCCCGTCGATGAACTGCAGGCCCTCGCGGACGGACGTCGTCATGCCGAGATCGTGGGCGCGGGCATCTCGTCAGTCAAGACGGTCTCTCGTACCGTGACACGCATGACCGGTCGACCGACTGCCGTGACCGCCGCCGTCCTGCGCGATCCCGCGGGACCCCTGGAGCTCGTGGAGCTCGAGCTGGCACCACCCCGCGCCGGCGAGGTGGTGGTGCGGCTGGTGAGCACCGGCATCTGCGGCACCGACCTGGAGTTCCGCTCCATGATGACGCCGCCGGTGGTGCTCGGGCACGAGGGCGCCGGCGTGGTCGAGCAGGTCGGCGAGGGCGTGACCGACCTGGCGGTCGGGGACCCCGTCGCGCTGACGTTCGCCTTCTGCGGCGAGTGCGGCCCCTGCAGCGCCGACGCGATGGCCTACTGCGAGAACTTCTGGGTCTGCAACTTCATCGGCACCCGGCCCGACGGCAGCACGGCGCTGTCGCAGGACGGGCAACCGGTGCACGGCCACTTCCTCGGCCAGTCCTCCTTCGCCACGCACGTGCTCGCCCGGCGCGGCAGCGTGGTCAAGGTGCCCGAGGGCACCGACCTGACCGTCGTCGGGCCGTTCGGCTGCGGGTTCCAGACCGGTGCCGGCGGCGTGCTGAACGTGCTGCGCCCGGCGCCGGGCAGCTCGATCGGCGTCTTCGGCGCCGGCGCGGTCGGTGCGGCCGCGATCCTGGGCGCGGTCGAGGCCGGCTGCACCACGATCGTCGCCGTCGACGTGAACCCGGCGAAGCTCGAGCAGGCCCGGGAGCTGGGCGCGACCCACACCGTCGTCGCCGGCGAGCCGGACCTGGCCGGGCGGGTCCGCGCCGAGGTGGCCGGGGGACTGCAGTACAGCCTGGACACCACCGGCCGGGCCGACGTGCTGCGTGCCGCCGTCGAGTCGCTGGCGCCGCTCGGCGTCTGCGGCGTCATCGGGGTGGGGGCCAGTGCGGAGATGTCCTTCGAGTGGCGCTCGATCCTCGGCACCGGCCGGTCGGTCGTCGGGATCACCGCCGGCGCCAGCGTTCCCGAGGAGTTCCTGCCGCGGCTGGTGGGGCTGCACCGGGCCGGCCGCTTCCCGGTGGACGGGCTGCTGACCCGCTACCCCTTCGCCGAGATCAACCGCGCCCTGGACGACGTCCGGGCCGGTCGCGTGGGCAAGGCCGTCCTCACCTTCTGACGACGGGCCCCCGCGGGGCGATGCCGGTCACCGCGAGCCGGTGACCGGCGTCACCGGGCGGTCGCCCCGTGTTACGAGCGCGTTGATTGCGTAACGGCCTGGGCCTGACCGTTGACACGGCCTGCGGCCCCGACCACAGTGACGCGCACCGGTCCACATCGTGAACTGTCGATCCACGATGCGAGACGGCCGAGCGAACCGGAGGGAGGGGGCGAGCGCGTGCGAGCCGTGGTGCAGACCGCCTTCGGCGGCCCCGAGGTCCTCTCCCTCGTCGACCGCCCCGTCCCCGCCCCGGGACCGGCCGAGGTGCTGGTCCGGGTGGCCGCCTGCGGGGTCAACCAGCTCGACGTCCTGCAGCGCCGCGGGCACGTCCGCCTGCCCGGGCTCGAGCTGCCGCACGTCGCCGGGATGGACGTCGCCGGTGTCGTCGAGGCGGCCGGCGAGGCGGCACCGGTGCCGGTGGGCACCCGCGTCCTCCTCGACCCCAGTCTCCCCTGCGGCGCCTGCCCGCTGTGCCACGAGGGCCGCGGCGGCCACTGCCCGAACCTGCGCATCGTCGGCGCCACCGTCGACGGCGGCCTCGCCGAGTACGTCGTCGCGCCCGCCTCGGCCGCCCACCCGGTCCCCGACGGCGTCGACCTGACCGACGCCGCCTGCCTGCCCACCCCGTGGGCGACCGCCCACTCCGCCGTGGTCCGCGTCGGCCGGCTGCGCGCGGGGGAGACGCTGCTCGTGCACGCCGCCGCCGGGTCGGTCGGCCTGGCCGCGGTGCAGATCGCCCAGCGGGTGGGGGCCCGCGTGATCGCGACGGTCGGCAGCCCCGAGAAGGCCGCGGCGCTGGGGGAGGTCGGCGTCGAGCACGTCGTCACCGGCGGCGAGGCCCTGGCCGGGGTGGTCGCGGAGGTCACCGACGGCCGCGGCGTGGACGTCGTCCTCGAGTTCCTCGGCCCGGCCACCTGGGCGGCCTCCCTGGCGGCCCTGCGGATCGGCGGCCGGCTGGTCTTCCTCGGCAACACCACCGGTGACCAGGTCACCTTCTCCCTCTCCGACGCCTTCCACCGCGGGCTGGAGCTGCTCGGCGCCGGCGGCTACCTGCCCAGCGACATGGCCGCGGCCCTGCAGCTGTTCGCCGACGGGGGAACCGCGCTGGTCGCCGGCACCTTCCCGCTGGAGGAGGCCGGCGCCGCGCAGGAGCTCCTGTGCGAGCGCAGCACCGTCGGCCGCGTGCTGGTGGTGCCGTGATGGGCGACGTCCTGCTCGTCGTCGACGGCGACGTCGTGACCATGGGCGCGGACCGGGCCGTGCTGGAGCGCACCACGGTCGCCGTGCGCGACGGCGCGATCCTGGCCCTGGGCCCGGCCGCAGAACTGCGCGCCGCCCACCCGGGGGCCGGGGAGATCGACGCCGCCGGCTGCGTGGTCACCCCGGGCCTGGTCGACGCCCACCAGCACACCACCGGCGATCCGCTGGTCCGCAGCACCATCCCCGACGACATCGACGCCCAGCAGGCCATCTTCGACTGGGCGGTGCCGGTGCACTCCGCCCACGAGCCGGGGGACGACGAGGTGTCGGCGGCCCTCACGGCCGTGGAGGCGCTGGTCAACGGCGTGACCACCATCGCCGAGCCCGGCACCGTCGCCCACCCCCTCTCGGTCGCCCGGGGGCTGTCGGCCGCCGGCGTCCGCGCCCGGGTCGGCACCTGGGGCTGGGACGTCCCCGGCCTGCCCTGGTCCGGTCCCGCCGCCGAGGTGCTGGCCCGCCAGGAGCAGCTGCTCGCCGACCTCCCCGGCGACGGCGTGGTCGGCGCCTGGGTGACGCTCGTCGGCCACGACCTGGCCAGCGACGAGCTCTTCGCCGGCGCGGCCGCGCTGGCCGAGGCGGCCGGCACGCAGGTCACCTGGCACCTGTCGCCCAGCGCCGCCGACGGGCGGGCCTACGCCGCCCGCAGCGGCAAGCGCCCGGTCACCCACCTGGCCGACCTCGGCGTCCTCGGCCCGCGGCTGGTGCTCGGGCACGCCGTCCACCTCGACGACGACGAACTGGCCGCGCTGCTGGAGACGCGGACCGCGGTGGCCGTCTGCCCCGGCGCGTACCTGCGGCTGGGGCAGGGCTACACCGGCGCCTCCCGGCACGCGGAGTTCCTCCGCGCCGGCGGCCGGCTGGCGCTGGGCTGCGACGCGCACAACGCCGGCGACACCCCGGACGTGCTCCGGGCGGCCGGGCTGCTCGCCGGGATCTCCCGGGACACCGCCGCCGGGGACCCGCCGCTGACCGCCGCCGACGCCTTCGCCGTGGCCACCTGCGGCGGCGCCGAGGCGCTCGGCCTCGGCGACCGCATCGGCTCGATCGAGGTCGGCAAGCGCGCCGACCTCGTGGTCTTCGACGGCACGGCGCCCGCGTGGACCCCGCGGGGCGACCTGGCGCTGCACCTGGTGTGGGGCGCGCCCAGCGGCACCGTCCGCGACGTGCTCGTCGACGGCCGCCCCGTCGTCCGTGACGGCCGCGTCACCACCGTCGACCTCGGCGCCCTGCGCGCGGAGGCCGCCGGCCGCCGGGCCGCGCTGCTGCGCCGGGCCGGCATCGACCCCGTCCCCAGCTGGCCGGTCCGGCCCGCCCTCGTCCCGGGAGGAGCTCGCGCGTGAGGACCATCGACCTCGGCGGCCGTTCCCCCGCACAGCTGCAGGGCCTGCTCTCCCAGCTGGTCGTGCCGCGGCCCATCGCCATGATCTCGACCGTCGGCCCGGCCGGCTTCAACGTGGCACCGTTCAGCTACTTCATGCCGGTCTGCGGCCAGCCGCCCACGCTCGCGGTGACGATCGGCACCGTCCGCGAGGCCAGCCCCGAGCCCAAGGACACCTGGGTGAACCTCGAGGCCACCGGGGAGTTCGTGGTGAACGTGACGACCACGGCGCTGGTCGACCACATCGAGACCGTGGCCCGCGAGTACCCGGCGGACGTGGACGAGGCCGCGCTGGTCGGCTGGACCACGCGCCCCTCGGAGGTCGTGGCCGCGCCGGGGCTGGCCGAGAGCCCCGCCCACCTCGAGTGCCGGGTGCTGGAGACCATCGACCGCGGCGACCCGACCTCCTGCTTCTCGGGCGTGCACATCGTGCTGGCCGAGGTGGTCAGCGTCCGGGTCTCCGAGGAGCTGCTGGCCGACGGCAGCCAGACCCGCGTCGACCCCACCCGCGTGGCCGCCGTCGGCCGCATGGGCTTCCCCCTCTTCGTCGCCGCCACCGGTGACGCCGTCTTCGAGCAGGAGCGCATCGCGTATGCGGACCTGGTCGACAGCGCCGGCTGAGCCGGTCGCGCAGCACACGCACCACCGGCTCCACCCACCCGACCACCCCCTTTCAGAAACCGGGAGGCAGGACATGTCCACCACGAGACCCCTGCGGCGCACCGCCGCACTGGCGGCCGTCGCCGTCGTCGCGCTGAGCGCCTGCGGAAACAACGCCGACGACTCCGGCGGCGGCTCCGGCGGCGGCTCCGGCGGCGGCTCCGCGTCGGGAGAGCAGCCCGACGTCAACGGCGACGGCGAGGTGCGGATCGGCGTCCTCAGCCCCGGCGACCTCAACGACAACGGCTACTACGAGTCCTTCGTCGTCAAGGCGCAGGAGTTCGTCGACGGCCAGGACGGCTGGGAGCTGATCCAGGTCGGCAACATCAACCCGGCCGACGCGCTCGAGCAGGCCCGCAACATGTGCCGGCAGGGCGTCGACATGGTCGCGCTGGCCGCCTCCGAGCTGGCCGACGCGCTGCCCGCGGCGGAGGAGGACGTCTGCGCGAACACCATCTGGTACCTGCCCTCGCAGACCGAGGGCTACGAGCTCGCCGACAACGTCGTCCTCTCGCAGGACTCGGCGTCGGAGTCGCTGCTGGCCGCCGGCTACGCCCTCGGCCTGCTCATGGAGACCAGCGGGTCCACGTCCGCCGGGTTCGTCACCGGCCCGGAGCTGGACTTCAGCATCATCGCCGCGCAGGCCTTCCAGGCCGGCATCCGCCAGGTCGTCCCGGACGGCCAGGTCGTCACCACCTACACCGGTGATTTCAACGACTCGGGTCTGGCCGTCGAGGCCACGCAGGCCCAGATCGGCCAGGGCATCGGCGGGCTCTACCCGTACCTGGGTGGCGCGACCGACGCGGCGGCCCAGCTCGGCTTCGACGCCGACATCCCGGTCCTGACGCCGGGTACGGACCGCTGCGCCGAGGACACCTACGCCATCTCGGTGATCTTCGACCCGGGCGAGTACTTCGCGGCCGCGCTGGAGGACTTCGCCGACGGCAGCCTCGAGGGCGGCTCGACGCGGGTCTGGAAGATGGGCGTCGACCCGCTGCCGACCGTCCAGTTCTGCGACGCCGCCGGGGCCACCCCGGAGCAGGAGCAGCAGCTGGCCGACTTCATCGCCTCGGTCGGGGACGGCACGATCGACCCCGACGCCGAGGTCGAGCGCCTGGGGAGCTGAACGTGAGCCACGACCGTGCCCGTACCGACGGGCCCGTCCCCGCACTGGAGCTGCGGGGCATCAGCAAGCGGTACGGGCCGGTCGTGGCCTGCGACGCCGTGGACCTCACCGTGCAGCGCGGTGAGGTGCACGGCCTGCTGGGGGAGAACGGCGCCGGGAAGTCCACCCTCATGAAGGTCCTCATGGGCCTGGTTCACGCCGACGCCGGCGAGGTCCACCGGGACGGCGTCCGGGTGGACCTGCACACCCCGCAGCAGGCCGCCGAGCACGGGCTGGGCATGGTGCACCAGCACTTCAGCCTCATCGAGCCGCTCACCGTGTGGGAGAACGTGGCCCTCGGCGAGCCCGGGCGGATCGACCGCGACGCCATCTGCGCCGACGTCGAGGCGGTCGGCGCCCGGTACGGGCTGACCGTGGACCCGTGCGCCACCGTGGAGCGGCTCTCGGCCGGCGAGCGCCAGCGGGTGGAGCTGATCAAGGCGCTGCGCCGCGACCCGCGGGTGCTGATCCTGGACGAGCCCACCTCGGTGCTCACCATCGCGGAGTCCGCGGCGCTGTTCGAGGTGCTGCGCACGTCGGTGGCCGCCGAGGGACGCGGGGTCATCCTCATCAGCCACAAGCTGGCCGAGATCACCGCCGCCACCGACGTCGTCTCGGTGCTGCGCCGCGGCCGGCTGGCCTTCCACTGCCGCACCGCCGACACCTCCGCGCCGGAGCTCGCCCGCCAGATGGTGGGCCGCGACGTGTCGCTGCAGTCCGAGGGCGCCGCCCTCGGGCTCGTGGTCACCGACGACCCGGCCAAGCACCTGAGCCCCGTGCTGGCCGGCGGGCTGGACGCCGTGCCCGCCGAGCCCCCGGCCCCGCAGGTGTCCGCCGACGTCCAGGGGACCGCGGCGCTGGCCCTGCACGGGCTGTGCGTGACGGGTCCGGACGGCCGCGTGCTGCTGGACTCCCTGGACCTGGAGGTGGCGACCGGCGAGATCGTCGCCCTCTACGGCGTCGAGGGCAACGGGCAGGCCACGCTCGGCGACCTCCTCGCCGGCCTGCTGGAGCTCGACACGGGCGAGGTGCACGTGGACGGGCGGGCGGTCGCGCTCGACCGGCCCGGCGCCCTGCACGAGGCCGGCGTCGGCGTCATCCCCGAGGACCGGCACCGCTCGGGCGTCGTCCTGGACATGAGCGTCGCCGACAACCTGGTCATGACCGACCTGCGCCGGTTCAGCGGCCGGTGGCTGGTGCGCCGCGGCCAGGTCCGCGCCCAGGCGCAGGAGCTCGTGGAGCGCTTCGCGATCCGCACGCCGTCGATCGACGCCCCGCTGCGCACCCTCTCCGGCGGCAACCAGCAGCGCGTCGTCCTCGCCCGCGAGCTCTCCGCCGGGCCCACCGTCCTCGTGGCCGCGCAGCCCACCCACGGGCTGGACGTCGGCGCCATCGAGGACATGTACGCCCGGCTGCGCGAGGCGGCCGCCGCCGGCGTCGCCGTCCTGCTCATCTCGACCGAACTGGAGGAGGTCATGGCGCTGGCCAGCCGCATCGCGGTCATCTCGTCGGGCCGGATCACCGGGGTCCTGGACGTCGCGGACGCCTCCCCGCAGCGCCTGGGCATGCTCGTCGGCGGTGAGGCGGCATGACCGGGACCGCCCCGGCGCGGCGGCCCCTGGCCTCCTACGTCGTCGGCAGCACCGCGCTGCGCCGGCCCAGCGCCGACGCGTGGCGGACGGCGGGCATCACCGTCGCCTGCGTGGCGCTGGTGCTCGCGCTGGCCGCCCTGCTCGTCACCCTCTCCGACGGTTCGCCGGTGGAGGTCATCGACGCGCTCTACACCGGCAGCGTCGCCGATGCCGCCGGCTGGTCGCAGACGATCGTCAACGCCGCGCCGCTGCTGCTGGTCGCCCTGGGCGCGTGCATCGCCAACCGGGCCGGGGTGTTCAACATCGGCCAGGAGGGCCAGCTGCTCATCGGTGCGATGGTCGGCTGCTTCGTGGCCCTGCGCCTGCAGGGGCCGGGCTGGCTGGTCATCACCGTGGCGCTGTTCGCCGCCGCGGCCGGCGGCGGTGCCTGGTCGGGGATCAGCGCGGCGATGTACTACACCCGCGGCGTCAACGTCGTCGTCACCACGCTGCTGCTCACCTTCGTCGCCGCCCAGGTGGTGCAGTTCGCCGTCCTCAGCCCCTCGCTGCTGCAGGAGACCGGCATCGGCAACGGCCCGGCCCGGCCGCAGTCCGACGCCGTGCCCCAGTACCTGCGGCTGGCGAGCTTCGGCCAGTACCCGGACCTGACCATCGGCGTCGGGGCGATCCTGGCCGTCGTCGCCACCGTCGTCCTCACCGTGCTGCTCGGCCGCAGCCGCTGGGGCTTCCGGCTCAACATGCTCGGCCTGAACCCGATGGCCGCCCGGCACGCCGGCATCCGCGCCTCCCGCCTGGGCGGCTCGGCACTGGTGCTGTCCGGGGCGTTCGCCGGGCTCGCCGGCGGGGTCATCCTCATGGGCACGGTGTTCCGCCTGCAGCCGGCGGTCTCCAACAACTTCGGCTGGGACGGCCTGCTGGTCGCCCTCGTGGCCCGCAGCCGGCCCGGCCTGGCGCTGCCGGTGGCGGTGCTCTTCGGCGGCCTGCGCGCCGGCTCCAGCTACCTGGCCGCCACCGGGGTGCCCAACTACCTGGTCAGCGTCATCCAGGCGCTGCTGGTGCTGGCCTTCGTCGTCCCACCGGTGCTGTCGGCCCTGTGGGGACGCCGGATCCGCAACCGCTCCGCCGCGCCCGAGTCCCCCGCCCGGCCGTCGGCCGCCACGCCCGCCAAGGAAGAGGTGCCGGTCTGATGTGGCTCGACGACGGCGGCACGGTGCTCTCCAGCGCCCTGCGCCTGACCGCCCCCCTGGCCTTCGCCGCCTGCGGGGAGTACCTCGCCGAGCGCGCGGGCACGCTCAACATCTCCGTCGAGGGGATGATGCTCTCGGGCGCCTTCGGCGCGATCGCCGTCGGCAGCGCCACGGGCAGCCCCAGCGTCGGCCTGTTCGCCGGGGCGGTCGTCGGCCTGCTCGTGGCCCTGGTGCACGCCAACCTGTCCCACCGGATCCAGATCAACACCTTCGTCGTGGGCCTGGTGATCAACGCCCTCGTCCTGGGCGTGACCAGCTTCCTGCTGCAGACCATGGAGTTCTCCCGGACCCAGGTGAGCGTGCTGGAGGTCCCGGGGCTGTCGGACATCCCGCTGCTCGGGGTGGTGTTCGCGCAGCGCTGGCCGTTCTACCTGCTGGCGATCGTCATCCCGCTGACCTGGTTCCTGGTCAACCGCACCCGGTGGGGCCTGGAGCTGCGCGCGGTCGGGGAGAACCCGCAGGCCGCCGACGTCAGCGGGATCAAGGTCAACGTCCGCCGCCGCCAGGCGCTCATGTGGTGCGGCGTGATGTCGGGGCTCGGCGGTGCCTACCTGTCGGTCGGCCTCGTCGGCTCGTTCAACAACAACATGACCGCCGGCCGCGGGTTCATCGTCATCGCCGCGGTGATCTTCGGGGCCTGGCGGCTCAAGGGCACGATGCTCGGCTGCTTCCTCTTCGGCGCCGCCGACGCCCTGCGCCTGGCGCTGCCGTCGCTGGGCGTGCAGCTCAACGCCCAGCTGCTCGTCGCCGCGCCGTACCTGCTGGCCCTGACGGTCATGGTGCTCATGGTCAAGTCCCAGCGGGAGCCGCGGGCGCTGTCGAAACCGTTCGAGAGAGGGCTGGTCTGAGTGGTCCCCGCGACCACCGGCCGGCCCCGAGGAGAGAGGAACACCCACCGATGACCGGACCCACGCTGACCGAGGCGCGCTGGACGCACGTCGCCCTGCCGACGGGGAACCTGGACGCCGCGATCGAGTTCTACACGTCGCTGACCCCGCTGGTGGTGGTCGAGCGGTTCGCCGACGACGCCGGCGAGAGCGCCTGGCTGTCCAACGACAAGCAGGCCGAGACGCCGTTCGTCCTGGTGCTCGTGTCGTTCGACAAGGACAAGGGCGGGCAGCTGGGGCTGCTCAAGCCGTTCGCGCACCTGGGCATCGAGGTCCCCCACCGGGAGGACGTCGACGCGATCGCCGCGAAGGCGAGGGAGCTGGGCGTGCTGCAGTGGGAGCCCCGCGACATGCCCGGCCCCGTCGGGTACATCTGCGCGCTCAACGACCCCGACGGCAACGTCATCGAGATCTCGCACAACCAGAAGGTGTTCGAGCTGGTCCGCGCCAAGTGGGGCACCGGCGCTTGAGCGGCGCCGGTACCCGGGCCGCGGTCACGGCCTTCCTCGACGCGCTCAACGGCGGGGACCCGGACGTGATCGCGGCCCGCGTCACCGAGGACTTCGTCAACGAGCACACCAGTGCCCGCGGGCGCAGCCTCACCGGCCGGGCCGCCTACCGGGAGCGGCTGCCGGGCTTCCTGGCCGCCTTCGCCGGCCTGCGGTACGAGGTCGAGGACGTCCTGGTGGACGGCGACCGCGCCGCGGTGGCCTACCGGCTGACGGCGCGGATGCAGCGCGACGGCGCCCCGGAGGTGCCCGTCGACGTCCGGGGCGTGTTCCGGTTCCGCGTGCGCGACGGGCTGGTCGCCGCCCGCGCGGACTACTGGGACGGCGAGGTCGTGGCCGCCCAGACCGCCGCCGTGGACGCCGCCGGGACGACGGCCGGCGCCCGGGCAGCAGGGGGTTGACGACCCCGCCCCCGAACTGGTTCCTTCTCCTCGACCCGCCCCGGTAGGCAACAGACCGGAGCGGGGGAGCGCGGCGACGCAGCCCGCTGGATCCCACCGTTGCATGCCGATCGGGCGTGCCGCGGACAGGGGCGGGGCGCCCGGTCGGACCACACATCGGTCCACCCGGGAGTCCCAGTGAAGAGCATCTCCTACCGCGTCCACGGCGACACCGACGTCCTCGAGGTCACCGAGTCCGACGTGCCCGAACCCGGGCCGGGCGAGGTCCTCGTCCAGGTCGCCGCGTGCGGTCTGAACCACCTCGACGTCCTGCAGCGCCGCGGCCCCGCCCTGATCCCCGGCTTCGAGCTGCCGCACGTGGCCGGGATGGACGTCGCCGGCACCGTCGCCGCGGTCGGCCCGGACGTCGACCCCGCCGCGCACCCGGTCGCCCGCACCGGCGCCCGTGTCGTGGTCAACCCCGCCGTCCCCTGCGACGCCTGCCCGGTCTGCGCGAGCGGCGCCGACGGCATGTGCCCGGCGACGGAGGTGGTCGGCGGCAACGTGGCCGGCGGGTACGCCGAGTACGTCGTCGTCCCGGCGGGGAACGTGCACGCCGTGCCCGACGGCGTCGACCTGGTCGAGGCGGCGGTCGTGCCCACGATCTGGATGACCGCCTGGCACGCGCTGGTCGAGGTCGGCGCGGTCGCGGCCGGGGAGACCGTGCTGGTGCACGCCGGGGCCAGCGGGGTCAGCACCGCGGCGATCCAGCTGGCCAAGGCCGCGGGCGCCCGCGTCATCACCACGGTGAGCAGCGCGGCGAAGGCGTCCTACGCGGCCGAGCTGGGGGCGGACCTGGTGGTGGACACCTCCACCACCGACCTCGTCGGCGCCGCCCGGGGCTTCACCGACGGCCGCGGGGTCGACGTCGTGATCGACCACGTCGGCCCGGCGGTGTGGGACGCCTCGATCTACAGCCTCGGGCACCGCGGCCGGCTGGTGTTCCTCGGCAACACCACCGGTGACCGGACGTCGTTCGACCTCGTCTACGCCTACCACTTCGGCCTGAAGCTGCTGGGCTCGGATCCCTACGACCGCCGCGAGTTCGGCCCGATGCTGGAGCGCTACTGGTCCTCGGGCTTCCGGACGCCGGTCGACAGCGAGTTCCCGCTGGCCGAGGCGGCCGCGGCGCAGCGGCACATGGAGTCGCGGCGGGCCACCGGCAAGATCGTCCTGCGCCCGTGAGTGCGCCCGCCCCGATCACACCCGGGCCGGTCTGGGACGTGGTCAACGGCCTGGCCGGCTTCGGCGCGCTGGCCGCCGCGCTCGAGCTCGGCGTCGTGGACGCCCTCGCCGCGGCCGGCGACGACGGGCTGCCCGCGGACGGGCTCGCCGCAGCGGTCGGGGCCGCCGACGCCGGGCGCGTGGAGCTGCTGGCCGAGCTGCTGGTCTCCCTCGGCCTGCTCACCACCGACGGCACGCGGTTCGGGCTCACCCCCGTCGCCGCCCGCTTCCTCGTGCGCGACTCCCCGGCGTCGATGGCCGCGCTCGCCCCGCTGTCGCCGGGCCCGTGGTCGGGCTGGCAGCGACTCGCCGGGACGGTGCGGACCGGCCGGCCGTCCGACGCGACGGTGGCGGAGCTCGCCGCGGCCTACCCGGCCCTGGTGCGGGCCACGGCGCCGACCCAGGCCGCCGTGGCCGCCGGCGTCGTCCGCGAACTGGCCGGCCGGGGCCTGTGGCCCGACGCGCCGCGGATCGCCGACCTCGGCTGCGGATCGGCCGCCTGGCTCGTGGCGATGCTCGGCGACCGGCCGGCCGGCACGGCCGTGGGCGTGGACCTGCCGGCGGTCCTGGAGGTGGCCCGCGCCTCGGTGGCGGCCGCGGGCCTGACCGGCCGGGTCGACCTCCTGGCCGCCGACTACCTCGAGGCCGACCTGCCGGCCGGCGGCGCCGACGTCGTCGTCCTGGCGCACGTGCTCCGGGCCGAGCCGGCCGACCGCGCACGGCGGCTGCTGGCCCGGGCCGTGGAGCTCACAGCGCCCGGCGGGGTCGTCGTCGTGGCCGACTACCCGCGTCCCGACCGTGCCGACGGGCCCGACCCCGGCCGCGACGCCGTCCTCGCCGCCGCCCGCCACGAGCTCGTGCTCTCGCTGACCATGGCCGCCGCCACCGCCGGCCGCGGCGTCTCGGTGGCCGACCTGCGCGCATGGGCCGCGGCGGCCGGCGCCGAGCTCACCGACGTCCTGCACCCGGTGCCCCGCCAGACCGTCTTCCTGATCCGCCCCGACTCTCCCCCCGTGACCGAGAGGTGACCATGACCGAGGACCGCGACCTCCCCACCGGCGAGCCGTGCGACACGCTCGTGCTGGGCTCCCACGTCGTCACCATGGACGACGAGCGCCGGGTGTACCGCGACGGCGCCGTCGCCGTCACCGGCGGCCGGATCGTCGCCGTCGGGCCGGCCGCGGAGCTGACCGCCCGCTACCGCCCGGCCGAGACCGTCGGCGGCGAGCGCTTCGTCGTCACGCCGGGGCTGATCAACACGCACGTGCACATCACCGGCGAGCCGTTGACCCGCGGCTTCGTCCCCGACGACACGCCCTTCCTCGAGAACGTCTTCGAGTGGCTCACCCCGATCCACACCCACTACACCGAGGACGACGAGCGGGTCTCGGCCCAGCTGGCCGCGCTGGAGATGCTCAAGTCCGGGACGACGGCGTTCCTGGAGGCCGGGACCGTCCGGTTCATCGACCCCGTCGTCGACGGCCTGGCCGAGATCGGCATCCGGGCGCGCGTCGGCCCGTGGGCGTGGGACCTGGTCGGGGACTACGAGGCGCTGCGGATGACCACCGCCGAGGCGATCGGCGCGATGACCTACGCGATGGACACCTACGGCTCGGCCGCCGACGGCCGGGTGCAGGCCTGGCCGATCGTCATCGGGCACACCACGTGCAGCGACGAGCTGTGGCAGACCGCGAAGAAGATGTCCGACGAGCGCGGCACCGGGATGAGCGCGCACATGTCCCCGGCCGCGATGGACCCCGAGGGGTTCCTGGCCACCTTCGGGCAGCGACCGATGGTGCACCTGGACGAGATCGGCGTCCTGGACCGCAACGTGCTGCTGACCCATGCCGTCCACGTGGACGACACGGAGATCGCGGCGCTGGCGCGGACCGGCACGAGCATCGCCCACTGCCCGACGACGGCGCTGAAGGTGTCCTACGGCGTCACCCAGATCGGGAAGTTCCCCGAGATGGTCGCCGCGGGCGTGAACGTGGCCATCGGCACCGACGGCAACAACGCGTCCAACTACCACGACCTGATGCGGGCCACCTACCTCGTGGCGGGCCTGTTCAAGGACGCCCGCCGCGACGCGACGGTGTTCCCGGCCGAGGACGCGTTCGCCATGGCCACCCGCAACGGCGCCCGCGCGCTGCAGGCCGAGACCGAGCTCGGCTCGCTGGAGCCCGGCAAGCAGGCCGACCTGGTCCTGCACGACACGAACCGCCCCGAGTGGCGGCCGCTGCACAACGTGGCCAACCAGCTGGTCTGGTCCGCCGACGGCCGCGGCGTGCACACCGTCCTGGTCGGCGGGCGGGCGGTGGTCGAGGACTACCGCTGCACCACCGTCGACGAGGACGCCCTGCTGCGGCGCGCCCAGACCGCCGGGGAGGGCATCGTCGCCCGCTCCGGCCTCCCCGACCGGGCCAAGTGGCCCACCCGCTGAACCCGTCCCGTCCCCATCGAAGAGGAGAGAGAGCCATGCCCACCCTGACCGAGGCGCGCTGGACGCACGTCGCCATCCCCGTGCGCGACGTCGAGCGCTCCATCGAGTTCTACACATCGGTGACCCCGCTGGTGCTCGTGCAGCAGAACGCCGACGAGAGCGGCCGCAGCGCCTGGCTGTCCAACCCGGGACAGGTGGAGACGCCGTTCGTGCTGGTGCTCGGCGAGTTCATCCCGGAGATCGGCGCCCGCTTCGGCATCGTCGACGGCAAGCCGGACCCGACCTTCTCGCCGTGGGCGCACATCGGCATCGAGCTGCCGAACCGCGAGGACGTCGACGAGGTGGCCGCCAAGGCCCGCGAGCTGGGCCGGCTGCAGTGGGAGCCGACGCAGATGGCCGAGCACATCGGCTACATCTGCGCCGTCCTGGACCCCGACGGCAACGTCCTGGAGTTCTCGCACAACCAGAAGGTCTTCGCGACCATCCAGGAGCTCTGGGGCTGATCCGCCCTCCCGCCGGTCCCGGCCGCCGCTCCCCGCCGGCCGGGGCCGGCGTCGAGCCCCGGGCCCGCCGGCGGGGGGCCACCCGCGCGGCCA